>QHVW01000581.1 GCA_003223675.1 Acidobacteriota bacterium | reverse complement strand
CCCCCTGCGGAAGGTAGTTGAGCACCCGAAGGAAAGGGCAGGAAAGGAAGCGCCCAAGCACGTGCAGACGGGCCGAGCCCGGCGCGGAGCCATACGTCCGCCGCACGTGCGACAGCGCACTTGGGAATCGGAGAGCAGGCACCCAGACTCAATATCGTTCCGAAATGACGCTGTCAACCGACGCCCCCGTCCGGCGGGTCTCCTCGCCCGCCGCCCTCGCCGGGTTCGCCCTGGTGGCCCTGGTGCGCGCCTTCACGCTCCCGCGCAGCCTGTGGGAGATGGACGAGGTGCTGTTCGCCCGCGCCGTCGAGCGGTTCGATCCCCTGAGCCATCGCCCCCATCCGCCGGGCTATCCGCTGGTCGTGGGCCTGGGCAAGCTGCTCAATCTAATCTTCCAGGAGCCGTTCATCAGCCTGGTGGTGCTGAGCCTGATCTCGACGCTCGTCGGCTACTGGGCGGATCTCGACGCTCGTCGGCTACTGGGCGATGGTGGTGGCCTTCCGCCGCATCGCGGGGGGCCCGGACGCCGACCGGATCGCGGTGGCGGCGTCTGGAGCGCGCTGGGGCTGGGGGCCGCCGCCTCGGCCGCGATCGGCTGCCGGCCGCAGCTCGCCCTGGTGGTCCTCCCCCTGCTGGCCGTGGCCCTCTGGCAGACGCCGGGGTGGCGGCGCCGCGGCGAGGTGGTGGCCGCCTTCACCCTCGTCTCGCTGCTCTGGTTCGTGCCTCTGCTCGTGGCCACCGGAGGCTCCCGCGGCTTCCTGCTCTATCAATCGAAGCAGGCCTCCTACGTGGCGGCGCACGACGCCAGGAGCGCCCGGAAGGGCTGCCCCCCCCAGCTGGTGGTGAAGCGCTTCGTCACCCACCCCTGGGGTCGCAAGGCGATGGCGATCCCGGTGCTGGCGCTGGCCGTGGTGGGGATCGCCGATCTCGCGCGCAGACGTCGGACGGCGGCGCTCCCCCTGGGCGTCCTCACCGCCTGCCAGATCGCGGCCTGCCTCCTGATCATGGACCCCGCGGACGCCGTCCGCTATGCCCTCCCCTCGTTGCTGGGCATCGCCTTCGCGGCGGCCGCGGGGGCGCAGGCCCTGGCGCGGCTCGCCCGGGTCCCCCCGGCGGCCTGGCTCGCCCCCGCCCTGGTGGCGGCGGCGGCGATCGTCTATGCCTGGCCCGTGCTCGCGGTCCGCTCCCGCACCCTCTCGCCGCCGGTCTCGGCGATCCGCTGGGCGGAGCGCAACGTGCCGCCCAGGTCGGTGGTCCTGGTGGGCGACGACATGGCCCCCCACGCCGATTTCCTGTTGAAGGGGTTCGACCTCCAGACGATCGAGGAGGGGTTCCACCAGGCCGCCCGCCGGCCCGGCGCGCAGGCCTGGATCCTCGCCGAGGGGGAGAGCCGCTGGCCGGGCGCGGTGACCTTCCGCTGGCCCGCCAGCGACGCCTACCACAAGCTGACCCGCGACCACTACCGCGTCGTCTCCCTAAGCCCGATCCCCCTCGACCACCGCTTCCAGAGCGTACGGGGGGTCTACGGCTGGGAGCCGGCCCTCCTGGACGCCCGCTGGCGGTGGCTGAGCGACGACGCCCTGATCCGCATCTTCCCGCGCAAGTGGATGCCCGCCGTCGCCGTGCGGCTGGCGCTCGACCCCGCGGCGCCCTTCCCTTCGAACACCGTCACCGTGTCGGTCAACGGCGTCCCGGCCAAGACGGTGGAGATCGCACGCGGCGCCGGACAGCGGGTGGAAGTCCCCGTCCCCACCAACCAGCCGATCGAGATCGCCGTCCGCTCGGCCCGCGCCTGGGTGCCCGGAGGGGGGGACCCCCGCCGGCTCGCCGTGCAGCTCCTTGCCGTGGAGCGGCTCGCCCGCTAAGCTGAGGTGCTTTCGTCATGAGACAGCCACTCTCCGTCTCGCTCGTGATCCCGATGTTCAATGAGGAGGAGAACATCGAGCACGCCCTCGCCTGCGCCGTCGAGGCGCTGGAGCGGTACAGCCCCGAGGACTACGAGATCGTGGTGGTGGACGACGCCTCGCAGGACCGCTCGGCCGAGCTGGTCGCCCGGGAGGCCGCCGCCAACCCGCGCATCCGCCTGCTGCGGCACGCGGTGAACCGCAAGCTCGGGGCGACGCTCAAGACCGGGTTCGCCGCGGTGACCAAGGACGTCGTCCTCTACATGGACGCCGACCTGCCGTTCGACCCGGACGTGATCGGCCGCGCCCTCCAGGCGATGAAGGTGACGCGGGCCGACCTGATCGCCGGCTACCGGCTGGACCGCACGGCCGAGGGGCTCCGCCGCACGATCTATTCGTACTTCTACAACACCCTGATCGGGCTCCTCTTCGGCTGGCCGCACCGGGACATCAACTTCTCCTTCAAGCTGATCCGGCGCGCGGTGCTGGAGGCGGTGGAGCTCAAATCCGAGGGGTCGCTGATCGACGCCGAGCTGATCGTGAAGGCGAAGAACCTGGGCTTCAGCATCCAGCAGCTCGGCCTCGACTACTTCCCGCGCACCCGCGGCCGCTCGACCCTGTCGTCGCCGGGGGTCATCCTGAAGATCTTCCGCGAGCTGGTGACCCTCTTCCCGGAGATGCGCCATCCCAGGCGCCGCGACCGGCCGGACCCGGCGACAGCCTCCGTGGGAGGAGATTCCGCCGCGTCCGAGCCCGCCTCGGCGCCCAGCCCGGGCCGTTGAAGACCCTTGTCGTCACGGCCGACGACGTCGGCCTCCACCCCGGCATGACCCTGGGAGCCCTGCGGGCCCACGAGCAGGGGATCGTCACCGCCTGCAGCGTGGTCGCCAACGGCCGCGCCCTGGACGACGCCGTCGAGCGGCTGCGCGACCGGCCGAAGCTGGACGCCGGGGTCCACTTCACCTTCGTGGGAAGCGAGCGCCCCCTCTCCCCGCCGGAACAGGTCCGCTCCCTCCTCGGCCCGGACGGCGCCTTCCTCCCCGGCTTCCGCGCCTTCGCCGCCCGCTACTTCCTGGGCCGCATCGACGCCGCCGAGCTGGAAGCGGAGCTCCGCCGCCAGATCGAGCGCCTGCTCGCCGCCGGCCTCCAGCTCGTCCACGCCAACAGCCATCAGCACCTGCACGTCCTGCCGCGGATCTTCGAGATCGTCCTCAAGCTCGCCGAGGACTACCGCATCCCCTGGGTGCGCGTCCCTCGCGACCCTGCCGCCAACCGCCGCCTCAACCCCAGGGCTCTGGAGATCGCCATCCTCAACGGCATCGGCAGGACGGCCCGCCGCCGGGCGAGGGGGAGGCGGATCAAGACGGCCAACCAGACGGTAGGCATTCTGGACGCCGGCCGCCTAACCCCGGGACGGCTCGTGCGCATCCTGAAGGACGTCGAAGGGGTGACCGAGCTCGTCTGCCATCCCGGGGTGGGGGATGGCGAGTTGGCGGGGGCCTACGACTGGGGGTATGGGTGGGATGCAGAGACGGCGGCGCTGTGCGATGCGGGGGTGAAGGAGGCGCTTCGGAGGCGGGGGATCGAGG
>QHVW01000238.1 GCA_003223675.1 Acidobacteriota bacterium | reverse complement strand
GGTGAGGCTGAAGGCTTCCACGAGGAAAGGCCCGGAGGACGACGGATCCTCGGGGTCTTGGAGCTTCAACAGCTCCCAGGGGATCCACGCCTCGTTGGAAAGGATCTGGACCGTCCGGACCGCGCCGACCAAGCCACAGAGACGGCGTTGCAGCGGCTCGGGAAGGAGCTCTGTGTAGAGCTGGGTCCCACGCCCCGCAAGCCAGTCCTCCGAGGCTCCTTTGGGTACCTTCGCGATGTCGCGAAAAAGCTCCCGGAAGCGCTCGTGAGGCTCGCCGTTGAACGGCTCCGATTCGAACTTCTTGAAATAGAGATTCAGCTCCGGGTCCCGCGCTTTGGCGAGAAACGTGAGCGCCTTGCGGCCGTCCGCGAGCGTCTCCTGCATCACAGTGAGGATCAGGTCGGGATCCGCGGCTTCGAGCTTGGCGGCAGGGGCTGCGGCAAGGCTGGAGGCGGTGTGCTGGGACATGGCGTCAACCTCCCACGGTCGGCGCGCTGGGACGCAGGGTGCGCGTCTGGGTCGCCGCCGCCAGTTGCTCGACCGTCACCACGATCGTCTTGCCGAGGCCCAGGGTGTCGCGCGCTCCGAGGGGAGCCGCCTCTTTCGGCCCCAGCTTCCGGCCGCTCACGAACGTGCCGTTGGTGGACCCCAGGTCGATCACGCTCATCCGTCCGTTCGCGACCACGAGGCGGGCGTGTTGACGCGAGATGCCGTCTCCGTCGATCACGATGTCCCCTTCGCGGCCGATCACGAAGCTCCCCTCGTGCGCCCCTCCCGGGGCGGGCGCGGCGCTCAGCGCGGCGACCGGCCGCGCGGGCGCTCCCATGCCGCTGAGGCCGAGCGGCGCCTGGCTCGGCAGCGGCAGCCCCATGTGCTGCAGATAGAAGAGGCCCATGAGGTCGTTGTGCCCGCCCGCCGCGCGCAAGGCCACCTCGAGGGCGCTCTCGTCGTGATAGAAGCCGAGCAGGAAGCTCCGGGCCTCTTCAGGGGGCAGATCGCGCCCCTCCCGGCGGGCCTGCTCGGACATCTGCAACGCCACCTCGTTGAACAGCATGCCCTTCTGGATCTGCGCCTTCCACGAAGCCAGGCGTCCCCTCCCCTCCATCTCCTCCCGCACCTCGGCCTCGACGGCCTGCTTCATCTTCGGATCGTCCGCGTCGACCTCGGTGAGCCAGACCTCCACCACACCCAGGCCCCAGCGCTGCGCCGTCCGGCCGAGCTCGGCGCGGATCCGCTCGCGCAAAGCCGGCTGGAACCCCGTCTGGCCGCCGAAGAGGACCTCGTCGATCCGCATCGCCTGCACCGTCTCGCGGATCGAATTCTGTATCAGGCCACCCAGCGCGACGTTGGTCTCCTGACCCTGCTCCTCCTCCTTCATGAAGGGCCGGTAGGTCCCAGGCCCCTGGTCGAACAGGGCGGCGGCGTTGGTGACCGCCACCCGGAGCGTGGTCTTGAAGGCGATCCGTACGCGATCGGCGGTGTAGTACGTGGCCTTTGCAATGTCCACCTGGCGCTCGCGCGGATAGATCAACACCAACTCGGAGACGAACGGCCAGACCACGGTGACCCCCTCGGGCCGGACGTCGTTCGTGCGGCGGCCCATGAGGATCACCACGCCGACGGCGCCGAGTGGAACGCGCTTGAGCGCCTGCGACAGGACCGCCAGCGCCCCCCCCAGCAAGAGCATGAAGAAGACGACGAAAGCGCACATGGATTCTCTCCCTCCTCCTCGTATGAGAGCAGGCCGGTGGCCGGAACGCGAGCCGGCGCGCTAGGAAGCGATGTAGAGCGGGCTCGTGCCCGACTGGTTCATCCGTCCGCCCTCATCCTCCATCTGGGCTTCGGCGGTGTAGGTGCCGACCGGCGCTTCGGCAGGCAGAGTGAACTCGGCGGTGGATTCCACCACGCCGCCGCCGTGGGGCACCTTGAGCGTCGCCTGCTCGCCGGTCAGATATTTGTCCTGATATTTGATCCCTCGGTAGCAATTGATCTTGATGGTCTCTTTTGGATCCGGACCGATCACCAGGTAGCGGATGTGCATGGTCGCCTTCTCGCCCGGCTTAATGGTCTCGGGATCGAAGCGGACGTCCTGGATCTTCAGCACATAGCCATCGGAGGGCTTATAGCCCGCCATCTGGATGGCCTGGTCGCGGCTGTAATAAACCGTGTCGTTGTGGTGACCGATCAGATAGCCGGCCACTCCGCCGGCCACGGCTCCGGCGGCAGCTCCCACCAGGGGGTTCTTCCCCTTGGCTCCGAAGAGCAGAGCGCCGGCGATCGCGCCGACGACGGCGCCCTTCACGGCAGATTTCCGTGACCGGTTGACGGAGACCCACTCCTTGATGTTCTTCGGCTGCGGTTTGGCGTTCTCCGCCTGGGCCTGCTGTTGAGTGTCCTGCTGCTGGGCCGCGTCCTGGCCCCAGCCGGGAGATCCCGCCAATGGCAGGGACAGGGCTACGATCGATACCATCGCGATATATCGCTTCATGTTCATCCCTCCCTCGAGGTTCAACGGGGTGGTTTTTTCACCACTTCGTCTTTGGTTTTCACCGTCGTCTTATGGAATATGTTTTTCATCTCCTGGTCCGCCTGGGCGCTGAGGTCCCGGGCTTCGGAGGCGATCTCGTCGGGCACGCCGGCCTCGCCGGCCAGCTTGTTGGCCAGCGTCTGAGCTTCGGGGTAGTGCCTGTCCTGCAGGAGCCCGCGGATCTCCTGCAGGCGCCGTTTCCAGCCCGCTTTCCGGACTTCGTCGTCGGTCTTCGCCGAGATCTGCTGGCTGGTGACCTCCTGATCGAGGGCCTGCAAGCTGGCCACCTCGTCGATCAGATCGGCGCGATAAGGCACGGCGGTCTCCTGGAGCCGGCGCAACCGCTCACGGGCGGCGGTGAAGCGCTGGGCGTTGAGGTCCTCGCGGACGCTGTCGATCCCCTTCCGCAGCGCTTCCCGGACCTGCGCAACCTCCCGCTGATGGGTCTCCTGATCGATTTTGCGGCTGTCCGGAGGCGGAGGCTGGGGCGGGCTCGGCGGCCGGCTTTCCCGGGGCTTTGGATCGGGAGAGGGCTTGGCGCCGCCGGTCATGGTCTGGACGATCGGCGCGAGGTCGGCCGGTCGGACCTGGCCGTCCCGAGGTGCGGCCGGAGCCGGCCCGCTGGTCTGCACCGGCACCACGGGCGCGGGCGGCGCGGCGGTGGAAGGCTCGACGATGGCAGCGGTGGCGGTCCCCTGATCGGTGGCAGGCGGCGGCGAGCTGCGGAGGAAAAAGGCCATCGCCACTCCGGCCAGGATCACCACGGCCGCGGCGGCCGGGATCAGCAGCTTCCAGGGCGGCCCGCTCTTGCGGCTTGCAACCATGGAGGGCTGAGGCGCGGGGGCGGCGGTCACCGCCGGAGTGGCGGTCTTGGGAAGTGGCAGGGTGGGGGGCTGGGGAGCGGCGGCAGCGGGAACGGTCGCCATGCCGGCCGTTCCCGGCAGGGCCTCCCGCAGCGCGCGCAGCATCTCGCCGGCGCTCGCGAACCGCTCGTCCGGGTTCTTGGCGAGGGCCCGCGTGACTACCGCCGAAACCGCCGGCGGCACCGCCGGATTCAGGGCGGTCAGGTCGGGCGGCGGCGCCTCGATCTGGAGCTTGTTGATCTCGTACATGCTCTCGCCGTCGAACGGTGGAACGCCGGCGAGCATCTCGTGGAAGACGATGGCGGCGCTGTAGATGTCGGTCCGGTGATCGGTCGTCCGCGGACGCAGGATCTGCTCGGGAGACATGTAGACCGGCGTGCCGATCGAGGCCTGCGACGCCGTCAGGCGCTTGTCGCCCACCAGCAGGGCGATGCCGAAATCCATCAGCTTGACCCGGCCGTCGGTGGTGAGGAGCACGTTGGAGGGCTTGACGTCGCGGTGGATCACCCCTTCCGAGTGGGCGTAGTCGAGGGCCGACAGCACCTGGGAGAAGATGCCGGCCGCCTCCCCGAGGCCCAGCCCGCGGCCGGCGCTCTCCTTGAGGAGCTCGTCACAGGAACGCCCCGCGACGTATTCCATGACGATGAAGAACTCGCCCTGCTCTTCGATCAGATCGAAGACCGTGACGATGTTGGGGTGATGGAGACGGGCCTGCGTCCGCGCCTCGGCGAAGAACCGCTCCTTGAACTCCGGCTGCTGGGTCAGCTCCGGCGCCAGCTCCTTGATCGCCACCTGCCGCCCCAGGTGCTCGTGGGTGCCGCGGTACACCACTCCCATCCCGCCCCGCCCGAGCATCTCTTCGATCCGATACGGTCCGACGTGCGTCTTCACGGCTTTTCTCCTTGGCGAAATGCTTTCTTTCCCGCCGCGATGGCGTTGAGCAGGGGATCGCCGGCCACGTAGCGGCCGTGGCCGTCGATCAACGACAGGTAGCGCTTGCGCCCGGTACGCTCGACCAGGAGGAGGGTGAACGGGCTCTCCCAGAGGCCGTCGTCGCGGGACGCGGAGACCAGGTCGGTCCAGCTCATCGACCACTCCCGCGCGGCCTGCCCCTTGCGCTCGAAGGCGATCCCTTCCGGCGTCAGCCGCAGTTGCCCCACCGATCCCGCCCCGAAACCCTTGCCGGCGACCGCCGTCCGCGCGGGGAAAACCTTGTCGGGGTGTCCGGCCACGGGCTCCTCGCCACGGGCGGACGCGGCGGCCGGCGGTGCGGCAGGCGGGGTCGCGGCAGGAGGAGGCGCGGCAGGCGGGTCGGGAGGGTTGGAGGCCGCGGCGCTCTCCAGCTTGGCGGCGGCCTTCTTCTTGAGCTCGCGGGCGCGGGCGGCGAGGTCCGCGGGCAGGCGGGGATCGCGGAGCAGGCGATCCGCCCGCTCCTCCGCCTCTCGCGCCTGCCATTCGTCGCCGTCGATCAACAGGTCGGTGATGCGCAGGATCTCGGCGCTCCAGGCGCTCGGGCCGGCGGCGGCCTCCGGCGGCGCATCCGCCGCGCGGACGCGCAGCAGCCCCGGGCGCGAGCTCAAGCCCCGGAGCCAATCGAGAACCGCCGGCGAGGAGCGCAGCGAAGCCGTCACCACGCGCAAGGCCTCCGCCGGCGCCGCGGCGTCCGTGACGCCGGGGGGGAGCACGAACGGGCCCAGCAGAAAGATCTCCGGCGCTTCCCGCGGCGGGCCGTCGCTCAGCGCCAGCCGCAGGGTGGCCGATGCCACCCGGGTGCCCTCGCGCCGTGGCGTCTCGATCTTGAGGTCCCACCAGAGCGGCGCGACCTCAGGGCCGGGCTGGGCACAGATCGCGGCGAAAGCGGGTGGGCCGGGAGAGGCGGCCCGGTCATGGCAGACCACCACCCCGGCGTCCCACGCGCGCGCCAGCAGGGCCTCCTCGACCCCAGGGCGGTCTCCGGAAGACAGCGAGGCACCGCAACGCTTCGCCGCCTGGAGCACGACTTTCTCGTCGCCGGCGCTCTTGAGGATGGCCCGCGCCGGGCCGGGACCGCAAAGGCCGCCGGCCAACAGCACCGCCGCAACGGCCCTTCGGAAAGGTTTCCAGGTCTTCATCATCTCGGGCATTCCTTCCTTCTCACCGTTGCGTGTAGGCCAGATGTTTCTGCCGCAGGCCGGCGATGATCGCCTCGCTCTCCGGCCCGTTCGATTCGGTCGCCTGACAGACCCGTCTCATGTCGTCGAGCTCTCGCTTCATCCAGGCCCCGTCCTCGGAACGCTCCGGCAGCGTGTCCGAGAGGTCCCGGGCGGAGAGGTAGAGCGGGTCCGCCAGCGAACAGTGGCGGTCGATCACCGTCTCTTCGAAACGGGATTGCAGGGACTGGAACCGCTTGCGGGCCTCCTCCGGGTCCGGTGGCCGGCTCGCGGGTACGGTGGGGGCCTGGGCTTCGTTCGTCGCCTTGCCGTCCTGCCGGAGGCTCAGGGCGACAGCTCCCGCCACGACCACCAGGATCAGGCCCGCCGCGATCGCGGCCCACCTACCGCGTCCAGGCTTCACGGCCCGCGGCGCCGGCGGCTCCCCCACCGGATCGACGGCCCGCCGCGCCCGCCGCGCCCGCCGATAGTCGAGCCGCATCTCGCCGGCATCGGCGTAGCGCCGCTGCGGCGCGGTGTTTTTCGCCTGGGCGGCGACGGCCTGGAGCCGTGGCGACGGCGAGCGCAGAGCCGCGAGGATCTCCTCCAGCATCTGTCCGAGCGCGTACACGTCGGTGGCGCAGTGGAGCGCTCCACCCGCCACCTGCTCCGGCGCGCCGTAGGGAGGCGTGTAGGCCTTGAGCCCCTGCCCGCCCGCGCGGCGGGCGATCCCGAAATCGATCAATACCGGCTGCGGACCGTCCGGCGAGGCGGCGACCAGCACGTTGTCGGGCTTGAGATCGAGATGCAGGAAGGGAGAGGCGCGATGATGAAGGTAGTCGACCGCGCCGAGCACCTGGTCGAACAGGTCGAGCGCCCGTTCGGGAGCGTCGACGTGGCGGCGCACCCAGGCATCGAGCGGCTCGCCCTGGACCTTTTCCATCAGAAGGCAGACGCGCTGCTGCGGATCGAAATGGCAGCGGCGGAAGGTGACGACGTTCGGATGGCGGAGCTCGCGCAGCATCCGCGCCTCTTCGGCGAAGGCGGCGCGGACCGCCGGCAGCGCGCTCATCTCGGCGTTGAGACGCTTCAGGATCAGCCGCTCCGGCAGGGCGCCGGCCGCGTCCTCGACCTCGAAGATCTCCGAGAAGCCGCCGCTCGGCAGCCGCGCAAGGATCCGGTAGTCCATCGCCGCCTCGTCCGTCCCGCGTTACACCACGCCGCGGCTGCGCAGGAAGGATCGGATGTCGTCCGGGCTGACCGCCATGTTGCCGGCGCTCACCACGTCATTGATCTCGATCTCCTGGCCCTGCACGTTGATCGATTTCGCTTGCTGGAACTGTTGGGAGACGATGCCGATCAGCTCGCCCTTGTCGTTGACCACCGCGCCGCCGCTGCTGCCGTGCGTCACCGCGGCGTCGAAAACCACGTAATTGGCGCCGGTGCTGCCGGTGAGCGGATGGGTGACGGTGCCGGTGACGAAGGTCGGTGTCACCTCGGTGATCCGCGAGAAGTCGGCGCCGAAGCCGCTGAGATTCCTGACTTGCGAGGGCCGTTCCCCGAGGTTGGCCGGATAGCTGATGACCGCGATGCGGTCGGTCACCCGGACCGCGTTGTTCGAGGCGGCGACCGGCACCTCGTGCGCGGCGGTGGGCTGGATCTGGATGAGCGCGAGATCGAACTCGTCCGAGGAGGCGACCAGCGTCGCCTTGAGCGGCTGCTGGCCCGCGAACTGGACGTCGAGCTCGTCGTACTCCGCTTTCGCGCCCCCCTTCTGGAGCTCGTCCCAGTCCCGGAAACGTACCTTCCAGGGCTCGACCACGTGCTTGGCCGTGAGCACCAGACCAGGCCGGACCAGGACGCCGGACCCGGTCACCCCTTCCCACAGCAGCACCTCCCCTGCCGACAACGCCGCCGTGCTGTTGGCGGCGACGATCTTCGGGACCCGCAGGCGATAGAGACAGCGGATGTGGACCACCGCCGGGCTCACCTTCTTCTCGACGTCGGCCCAGACGTTGGTGTTGATCTGCTGCGAGACGTTGACGACCTTGTTTCCCAGGGCCGCCAGGCTCTTCTCCTGTTGGGCGGCCTGCTGCGCAGCCTGATGATGGTTCCACCACATCGCGCCGCCGATCGCCCCTCCGGCCAGGAACAGCACCGTGACGAGCCCCACGGCGAGCCACAGGCCGGAGCTGCGGCGCGAGGTGGCGATCTGTCCGGCCACCTGTCCGGCCATCACGTCGCGCTCCTCCTGGCGGGCGCGGTCGATCTCGCGCAGCATGGTGGCGCGGCCGACCGACTCCTTGGCCGGGGCACCCGTGGGCACCGTCGGCGTGCCGGCCGCCACCTGCGGCGCCGCGGCGGCCGGCGCGGTCTCCAGGACGGTCTGCATTTCCGGCCCCTCCCGCGCCAGGCGGATGCGCGAGCCGTCGGCGACGGCGATCTGCCGTTCTGCAGGCTCAGCTCGGCGTGCATGGTGCTCACGCTGTCATCGGCCGCGTCGCCGAACCTGAGATCGTTTCCTTCGCCGCGGCCGAGCCGCAGGATCTGCCCTTCCTGCAAGGCGATCCGCTGGCTGCGGCCGGCGAGCGATCCGTTGAGATGGCGGATGGTCAGAATGGTGGACACCGGTTCTCCTCCTGCTGGTGAATGAGGTTTCAATCCGCGGGAGCCTCGGCGACGCCTTCGGCGCGCTCGATGACGAGAAAGATCAGCTCCACCCCGCCGCAACGGACGCGGTCCCGGTCGCGCAGCAGGACCGTGCCGTTCGCCGGCACCTCCGTGCCGTTGACCCAGGTGCCGTTGGTCGACATGCGGTCGGCGAGGTAGAAGCTGTTGCCGCGATGGAGCAGCAGCGCGTGCTCGAGCGAGACTCTGGGGTCGGCGGCTAGGCAGACGTCGCTCGCGCGGTCGCTACCGATCAGATTTTTGCCCTGCCGCACGGGGAACACCGATCCGCCAGGGCCGAAGCCGGGAGCGGCGAGCACGCCGACCAGGGGCCGGCTCGCCGCCGGCGGCGCGGGCGCCGCGGAGACCGCCGGCGCGCCTGCCGCGGCGTTTCCCGCCGGCGGCGCCGGCTCGGCGAGCACCGTGCGGCGCTGCGCCTGGGGGGTCGCCTCCAGCCGGGTCGCCCGGGGCCCGGCGGGCGCGAAGGGATGCACCGCCGTCGAGCCGAAATCGCCATCGAGCCGGGTCGGTTGCGGCGCTCCCGCGGGGGGCCCCGGAGGGCCGGCAGAGTTTGCCGCCGTCGGCTCCAACCGCGTGGCGCGGCCGGCCGGCAGGGTGCCGCCGGCCGCCTGCTGGCGGTCGCAGTAGGGGCAGCTCCGCCAACTGGGATCGATCGGATGGCCGGCCGGGCAGCGGAGGGCCGCGCCGCCGGCGGAGGGGAGCGCCGAAGGCAGGGGGATGCCGCACATCAGGCACGCCGCCTCCGCGTCGGGGTTGAGGGTGTGGCAGCTCGTGCATTCGATCACGTGGGGTCTCCTTCGGGAGTCGGCGGCACGGTCTCCACGCGGGTGATGCGGCGCTGGCCGCGATCCGGCAGCCGCATGCAGCCGACCGTGATGTTGTCCTGGCTCTGGGCGGCGAGCGCCGCGTCCAGCAGGCGCTGGCAGATCTCGATCGCGGAGCCCGCGCGCGCGGCCACCGCCGCGATCTCGGCGTCCGGGAGAGCGCCGTGCAGGCCGTCCGACGACAGCAGGATGAGATCGCCGGGAGCGAGCGGCAGGGGGGGCTGGAGCTCCGGCTCGAGCGGCGCCCGCTGGCCGACGGCGCGCTGGATGACGTTGCTGTCCGGATGGCCGAAGGCCTCGTCCTCCCGCAGCCAGCCGTCGCGCACCATCTGCCCGACCAGCGAGTGGTCGGCCGTCAGCCGGAGGAGCGAACGGCCGCGGTAGAGGTAGGCTCGGCTGTCGCCCACGTGGGCGAGGTGCAGGACGGGACCGCGCGGTCCGCCACCGATCACCGCCACCACCGCCGTCGCTCCCATCCCCGCCAGCTCCGTCCCGCTCGCCCCCTGCGCCGCCCGCACCGCCTCCTGAGCGTCCGCGAACGCCTGGCGCAACGTGGCGTCCCAATCCCGCCCTTCCCCGTTCCGCAAAGTGTCGAGCGCCGCGCGGACGACGATCTCGGCCGCCTCGCGTCCGGCCGCGTGCCCACCCATCCCGTCGGCGACGATCAGCACCGCCTCCCCCCCCTCGCCGCGCCAGGCCACGGCCGCGTCCTGGTTTTCGTCCCGCACCGGACCGCAGACCGAGAGGACGTTCACCTCGATCGCGAGGCCGGCCGCGGGGGAAGACACAACCCCTGAATCCACTCCACGCCTCCTGCCGGGATCTCCCGGTCACCTGTCACTGCTTGCTGATGAACGCGAGAAGAGGCGGGAAATGGGGCCAGGGGAGAGAGGGCTACAGAACGGCCAGCTTCACCGCCGGATCGCCGAAGACGACGAAGTTGCGGGCGTCGTTGTGGGCCATCCAGAGAGAGGAGAACCACTCGAGGTCGACGTCCTCGTGGAATTGCCGGCCTTCCCAGAGATCCGCCAGCTCCGCGGCCATCACGGCGTGGGCCTG
>QHVW01000580.1 GCA_003223675.1 Acidobacteriota bacterium | reverse complement strand
GGAGGCGGTAGAGACGTCCCAGCCCGTTTCAGCATGACGCGGGCAGGCCCCAAACGTCGGGACGTCTCCTCGGAGGGCATACCCTGGCGATCATCCAGCCTTTCCGGAGCACGCCCCACCCCTTCCGATGCCCGGGCAAGTATCCTTAAGGGAAGAAATCGGCCCCCACGACGTGCTGTGAGGTTCCCGGAGCAGAGTATAATACCGGAGCGACGGACCGGAAAATTTCGGGAGGCGCTCCGGTATGGGGGAGAGGCTGCGGCCCGGTGGGGGCTATCGCAATTTGCGGTCGTTTCAGGTGGCGACGATCATCTACGACGCCACGGTCTCGTTCTGCGGCCGCTTCCTCGACAAGCGCTCCCGGACCGTGGATCAGATGGTGCAGGCGGCGCGCAGCGGACGGCAGAACATCGCCGAGGGCAGCCGGGCGTCGACGATCTCCTCGAATACCGAGCTCCGCCTGGTCAACGTCGCCCGCGCCAGCCTCGACGAGCTCCTGTTGGATTACGAGGACTTCCTGCGCCAACGCGGCAAACGCCAATGGGGCAAGAACGATCGTGAGGCGCGCGCGGTGCGGGCGGTCGGGAGAGAGCGCTCGCCGGTCCCTGCCACCGCCTACTCCCCCTGGCTGAGCCACGCGGACCCCGCCGTGGTCGCCAACGCGGTGATCTGCCTGATCCACCAGGCCAACTACCTTCTCGATCAGCAGATCTCCGCGCTGGAGCGCGGCTTCATTCGCGAGGGTGGTTATAGCGAGAGCCTCGCGGCGGCCCGGCTCGCGGAGCGGAGGCGGCAGAGAGATCCGACCGATCGGACGGATCCGACCGATCCGTCGGATCTCTCTGCCCCCACCCCTCCCCTTTGCCGGCTTGCGGCAAGGGCATGGTGCTGCGCACCGCCCGCAAAGGAGCTCGTGCCGGGTCGCGGTTCTGGGGGTACGCCGGCTATCCGGAGTGCGTGGGAACGCGACCGGCTGAGGCGGCGCGTTAGTGGCGCGCGCCCTGTTTTTGCTATATTGCCTCTTATAGATCTCGCTGCCCGAGACAAAGGTTGCTGCCGTTGCTTAAGCCCAAGCGCCGCCGTTCCTTTCGCAAGGGGGCGGGCGGCTCCGTCCGCCGGCTGGATACCGGCCGCTCGCTGCTCCAGGCGTTGCGGGAGAGCCAGGCTCGCGCCGAGCGCCTGTTCGAAGCGAACATCCTGGGGATTTTCTACGCCGACGAGAAAGCCCGCATCACCAGCGCCAACGACGCCTTCCTCTCCATGCTCGGCCATTCCCGGGAGACGCTGGAATGTGGCGAGCTGAGCTGGGTCGAGCTCACCCCGGCCGGCTGGGAGGAGGCGGACGAGAAGGCGATGGTCGAGCTGATGGCGACCGGCGCCTGCGCTCCCTATGAGAAGGAGCTCCGCCGCGCCGACGGCAGCCGGATGCCCGTCCTGGCCGGCTCCGCCCTGCTGCCGGAGTCGGACGCCTCGGTCGGCTTCGTGCTCGATCTGAGCATCCGCAAGCGGGCCGAGGCCCGCGCGGCGCTGCTCGCCGAGGCCGGCAGCGCCCTCTCCGAGTCGCTCGACTATGAGGAGACGCTGGAGCGCCTGCTCTATCTGACCGTCCCCCGCCTCGCCGACTACGGTCTGATCTGCGAGCTCGAGGAGGGGCCGCGGCTGCGGCCGGTGGCCCTGCGGCACGTCGATCCCTCCGGGGAGGAGCTGCTGCGGCACCTGGGCGAGGTCTTCGCGGCTCTGCCCGAGAACCCCATGAGCCTCCTCTGGCGGGCCGTGAAGAGCGGCGAGAGCCAGCTCGCGGCGAGCGTGAATTACGAGACGGCGCTGAAGGTCACGCGCAATTCGGAGCTCCTGGAAGGTTTCGCGCGCATGGGATCGCGATCGTTCCTCACCGCGCCGCTGGCCGCCCGCGGCGAGGTCTTGGGCGTGATGGTCCTCGCCACCAGCGACGTCTCGGGCCGCAATCTGGGACCCGACGACCTGGAGCTCGCCGAGGGGATCGCCGCCCGCGCCTCCCTCGCCATCGACAACGCCCGCCTCTACGGCCGGGCCGAGGCCGCCAGCAAGGCCAAGGACCACTTCCTGGCCGCCTTGAGCCACGAGCTGCGCACGCCGCTCACCCCCGTGCTGCTGCGGGTGGCCGCCCTCGCCCGCTCCCCCGGCCTGCCGGAGCCCCTGCGCGCGGACCTGCGGATGATCCAGCGCAACGTCGAGCTGGAGGCGAAGCTGATCGACGACCTCCTCGATCTCACCCGCGTCTCCCGCGGCAAGCTCTCCCTCCACCTGGAGACGGTCGACGTCCACGCCCTGCTGGAGCACACGATCGCCATCTGCTCCGAGGGGGTGGAGGTGCGCACGCTCGTCATCGGCTTCGAGCCCGGCGCCGCCGAGCGCTACGTGCGGGCGGACGCGGCCCGCCTCCAGCAGGTGCTCTGGAATCTCATCAAGAACGCCGTGAAATTCACCCCCGCGGGAGGCCGCATCCGGGTGGTGACGCGCAACCCCGAAGAGGGGAGGGTCGAGATCGCCGTGATCGATCCGGGGATCGGCATCGCGCCGGAGGACCTGCCGCGCCTGTTCAACGCCTTCGAGCAGGGGAACCCCGCGATCACCCGCGCCTTCGGCGGCCTGGGGCTCGGCCTCGCCATCTGCAAGGCCCTGGTCGATCAGCACGGCGGCACGCTCACCGGCTTGAGCCCGGGCCGGGGGAGGGGGGCCACCTTCACGGTGAGCCTCGCCACCGCGATCGCGCCCGAGGCCGCCCGGCCGGCCGGAGCCGCCGTCGGCCCCGCCGCAGCCCCGGCGCTCCGGCTCCTGCTGGTGGAGGACAATGAGCCCACCCTCCAGGTGATGTCCGACCTTCTCGAGCTGGCCGGCCATGAGGTCAAGGCCGCCGCCAACGTGCGCGCCGCCCGCGAGCTGGCCGCGAGCCACACCTTCGACCTCGTGGTGAGCGACCTCGGTCTGCCGGACGGCAGCGGCTTCGATCTGATGCGTGAGCTGCGCGAGCGCTACGGCCTCCAGGGGATCGCCGTCA
>QHVW01000237.1 GCA_003223675.1 Acidobacteriota bacterium | reverse complement strand
CGACCTGGAGCCCCTCACCTCGGAGGTGCGCTTCCCCCTGCCGGACGAGCCGTTCGTCCCCTTCTGGGGATCCCTGGCGGCGGAAGCCCGGACGCGCGGCGCCTTCGCCGTGCTGCGCGAGCACCTCCCCCAGCTCCGCTTCCCGGTGCGGCCGGGGATCAGCGAGACCGAGGGGTACCGGGCGGCGACCCGGCGGGGGGTGCCGCCGGACGAGATCCCCGAGGCCACGGGGCTCGCGGTCGAGCGGCCGGAGGCGATCGAGCTGGTGATCCACGAGAGCCCCGCCGGCCGCATCCCCCTGCTGATCGCCCGCCGCCGGCCGGAATTCGTGGCCCTCCTCCAGGCGCTCACGAAGCGGAACGAGCCGGAGCCGGTCCCCGCCGCCCAGGGGGCGCTGATGGTCTCCGGCTACAACAACTGGAGCCGCATCCGGGAGCTGCGGCGGCGATGGGAGGCGCTGCCCCCGCTCGAGCGCGAGACCGCCACATGGAACGCGGAACTCCAGCGTCTCCAGGGCCGGCGCGAGCTGTACCAGGACCGCTTCATCCTCCTCTCCGACGGCCCCTACAGCGCCGTGCCCGCGGCCGACCTGGGGTTGGAGGAAGGGGAGTGGCGAGCGATCTCCCTCGCTCTCCGCCGCGACCACGAGTGCGCCCACTACCTCACCCGGCGCCTCTTCGGCTCCATGCGCAACAACCTGCTCGACGAGCTGATCGCCGACTACACCGGGATGGTGGGAGCCACCGGCCGCTTCCGCGCCGCCTGGTTCCTGCGCTTCGTGGGTCTGGAGGATTTCCCCCGCTACCGGCCGGGGGGGCGCCTCGACCTCTACCGCGGGAAGCCGCCGCTCTCGGACGGCGCCTTCCGGGTGCTGCAGTCGCTGGTGAAGCGGGCGGCGGAGAGCCTGGAGCGGTTCGACGCCGGGCTCCCTCTGGGCCCCCGGGGCCCGGAGGAGACGGCGCTGCTCATCGCGGCCCTCGCCTCCTTGCGGCTGGAGGATCTGGCGGCCGACGACGCGGAAGCACGGCTCGAACGGACGGTCGCGGAGATCCGTGCGCGGCTCCGCCCCGCGGAGCGCTGATGGCGGACCGCGAGCCCGCCCTGCGGGCCGTCCTGCTGGGAGCGAGCAACCTCAAGAAATCCCTGCCCCTGGTGCTCGACCGCGTCCGGCACCGCGCCGGCGGTCCCGTCGAGGCGCTCGCCGCCTGCGGCCACGGCCGCTCCTGGGGCGCCTGGAGCCGCTTCCTCTACGTCCGCCATCTGCCGGGGATCGCCCGCTGCGGCCTCTGGGGGGAGCTCAAGGCCCGCCCTCCGCTCCCCACTCTCGCGCTGATTACGGACGTCGGCAACGACCTGGTCTACGGGGCGCGTGTGGAGGAGATCGCCGGCTGGGTGGAGGCCTGCCTCGACCGCCTGGGACCCGAGACCGAGACCGTGATGACCCTCCTCCCGCTGGCCCGCCTGGAGCGGCTCTCACAGCCCCAGGTCCGCCTCGCGGCCGGGCTGCTCTATCCCGGCCGCCCGGCCCCCTGGCCGGCGCTCCTCGACCGGGCGCGGGACCTCGACGAGCGGCTGCGCCGGATCGGCGGGGAGCGGGGGGCGCGCCTCGTCGAGCCCGCGGCGGCCTGGTACGGGCTCGATCCCATCCACTTCCGGCGGCGCCTCCGCCGGGAGGTGTGGTCTCACGTCCTCCCGGCCCCCTCCGGACCGGCGCCGGAGGCCGGCCGGCGGCTCCCCCTGCTGGGCGCGGCGGAGAGCCGCCTCTTCGGCGCCACCGTGCGCCGTTCCCAGCCCGCGATCCGGCTCGCGGACGGCTCGACGCTCTCCCTGTTCTAGCCTCCAGGCCCCCCTCAGGGTGCTCATTCGGCCCTAGTACTTCTAGGGCGAATTAGTTTTGACCCCGTTTTTACGTCTTCTGTGGGCAGGAGGAAGAAAAGATGCCCATGGACGGAAGACACGACACCGGTTACGCCCTGCTTTTTTCCCAACCCCGGATGGTCCAGGATCTCCTGCTCGGCTTCCTGCCGGAGGAGTGGATCGGCTGGCTCGACCTCCGCACCCTGGAGCGCCGGGACGGCGGCTCCCACCCGGACCGGCCGGAGAGCCCCCTGATCTGGCGCCTGCGCTGGCAGGGGGGCTCGGACTGGGTCTACCTGCTGCTCAAGCCGCAGGCGGAGCCCGACCCCTACACCGCCCTGCGTCTGGAGCTCGACCGCGGCCTGCTCTACCACGCCCTGCTACGGCGCCGCCGGGGGATCTCCGCGCGCCTACCCGCCGTGCTCCCGGTGGTGCTCTACAACGGCGCGACCCGCTGGACCGCGCCGCTCGACGCCCGCGAGCTGTTCCTGCCGCTCGTCCCCGCCCTCCAGCGCCACGTCCCCTCGACCCGTTACCTGGTGCTCGACGTGACCGCCAACCCGGTCCCGCACGGCGTCGGGGAGGACAACCTGGTCGCGCTCCTCTGCGACTTCGAGCGCAGCCGCACGGCCGAGGCGGTCGATCCCCTGCTGGCCCGGCTAGCCGAGCTCCTCGTGGACGCGGACGACGAGCCGCTGCGCCGCGCCTGGAGCATCTTTCTCGGCTGCTCGTTCCTCCCCCGCTGTTTTCCCGATCTTTTCGCGGCCACGATGCCGGGAGGTGTGCTAGCGTGAGGACTAGCCGGAGGATCTCTCTATGTGGAATCTCTGCGAAGAAGACATTCGCATCCCCCGCCGGGCGACCCGGGATCTCGCCGGCTTCCGCGCCTGGGCCGTCTCGTCCCGCTTCCCCGAGCACGGACGGATCGACTTCCTGGCCGGCAACCTCGAGGTGGATATGAGCCCCGAGGATCTGCACACCCACGGCACGGTGAAGTCCAGGATTGCGGCCCTCCTGGACCGGCTGGTGGTCGACGCGGGGCTGGGGGAGGTCTACATTGACCGCGCCCGGATCTCCAGCCCATGGGCCGATCTCTCCGTAGAGCCTGATGTGGTCGTGGTCTTCTGGGAGACCCTCGACAGCGGACGGCTGCGGTACGTCCCAGCCGCCAGCGGGGAACCCGACCGCTACATCGAGATGGAAGGCGCGCCGGACCTGGTCGTCGAGGTCGTCAGCAACAGCTCGGAGCGCAAGGATCTCATCCGTCTACCACCTCTCTATGCGGCGGCTGGGATTCCGGAGCTCTGGCTGGTGGACGTCCGGAAGAAAGCGATCCTTTTTGAAATCCGAGCTCTCGGGCCAGCCGGCTACGAGGCGGTGAAGCCGGACGCGGCAGGATGGCGGCCCTCCCCCCGGCTCGGCCGCCGGTTCCGTCTGGTGCGTAAAGAGGTACGCCCCGGCCGCTGGATCTATCGGCTGGAGCACGATGGCGAGGGGTGACCGCGTCCAGATCGAGGTGCCGGCGGACAGCCCCCTGTTCGCCGGCCACTTCCCCGGCCACCCCATCCTCCCCGGCGTCGCCCATCTGGCCTTCGTGGAGCGGGCCCTGGGGGTTCCGATCACTGCGGCGCGGTCGGTCCGGCTGCGCCGCCCGGTAATCCCAGGAGAGACGCTGGAGCTGGCCCTCATTCCTGGCGAGGGTGGCTGGACCCGCTTCGAGATCACTCATCAGGGAAAACCCGTAAGCGGTGGGACGGTCACCACGGAGGGAGAGGGGACTGGGGATTGGAAGGAGCCGGCCGCCGCGACCGGCGAGCTCCCCATCCTCCTCCCCCACGCTCCTCCCGCACGGTTGATCCGCGGGGTGATTGAAGCCGAGGCTGAACGGATCGTCTGCGCGGCCGAGATCCCCCCGGGCCATCCGTTGGCCGTGGAGGGATGCGCCCCCGCGTTCCTGGCCGTCGAGGCGGCGGCGCAGGGGGCGGCGGTGCTGGAGGCGCTCGCCCGGACGGAGGACCCCGCCCTCCGCATCGGCTATCTGGTCGGCATCCGCGAGGCCCGCCTCGCCGCACCCCCGATCCCGGCGGGCCGGCCGTTCCAGGTCTCCGCCCGGCTCTCCGGCAGCGCTCCCCCCTTGTCTATCTACGAGATCGCGGCGGGCGGGGCGGTGACCGGAACGATCAGCACCTACATCACGACTCGTGACGACGCTACTCGTGGCGAATGATCGCCATCGGGTCGACGCGGGTGGCCCGATAGGCCGGCAGCGAGCTGGCGGCGAGCCCCACCAGACCCAGCAGGAGGGCGACGGAGGCGAGCACAGCGGGGTCGGTCGGCGCCACCCCGAAGAGGAGCCCGGCGAACAGGCTGGTGGCCCAGGAGACGGCGGCGAGCCCGAGGGCGAGCCCCGCGAGGACCAGCGCGAGCCCCCGCCAGAGCACCAGGGAGACGATCTCCGGGCCGCGCGCTCCCAGAGCCATGCGGATTCCCAGCTCGTGGATGCGGCAACGGGCGGCGTAGGACAAGGTCCCGTAAAGGCCGATCACGGTGACCAGCAGCGCGGCGAGGCTGAAGCTCCCGAACAGCCAGGAGAGCAGCGGCGGGCGGGCGGGCTCCAGGCTCTGGAAGGCACGGACGAAAAGCCCGGTGCAGACGAGCAGCGCCAGTGAGACGGCGACCTGCCCCACCACCAACACCTCCTGGAGACGGATATGGCGGCGTCCCACCACCCCCTCTCCCCCGCGGTGGATCACCGCCACCTGGCGGCGGGTCGACCAGAGCGCCGGGACCAAGGCGAAGAGCACCCCGGAGCCGAACGAGAGCCCCAGCGTGAAGACGATCGCCCGGGCGCCGACGGCGGCGTGACGGAGGGTGGGCAGGAGCCCCGGAGAGAGCCCCTGGAGGGCATCGAGGGTGAAGAGCGCCAGCGGGAATCCGGCGCCGCCGCCGAGCAGAGAGAGGGCCACGCTCTCGGTGAGGAGCTGGCGTACCAGCCGGCCGCGGGTGCTCCCCAGAGCGAGCCGGACACCGATCTCCTCCCGCCGCGCCGCCATGCGGACCAGCAGCAACCCTTCCAGGCTGGCGCAGACGGCCAGCATGAAAAGAGCGGTGACGACGGCCAGCAGCAGGAGCGGCTCGGCGGTCACGCGCACGCCCGCGGGCCGGGCGCCGTCAACGACGCTGAAAAGAGTGACGCTGGCGCAGGTCCCCAGCGCCAGGCAGGCGGTCGCCACGGCCGTGAAGCCCATGCTGTTGTTCAGCTTGCGGAAGCCGTACCGCACATCCAGTGGAACGATCATGATGTCCGGGCTCGAGATCAGGCCGCGAGACGCTCTCCTTGTCAGGATATCGAGCGAAGATTAGCATCTTTGTATCGCCCTGAAAACTGGAAGAGCCTTCCGCTCCGCCTACCGGTCCGCCCACAACCGCCGGAAGCAGAACCACTGGTGAGGCTCCCGGCGGATGGCCGCCTCCAGATCGGCGGCGAAGCCCGCGAGCGCCTCCTGGACGTCGCGCTGCCGGTCGCCGCTCTGCGCGACGTGGATGGCCGGGCGCAGCAGGCAGCGGTAGCGCAGCCGGCCTTCGCGCAGCACGAAGACGGGGACGATCGGCGCGCCGGCCGCGCGGGCGAGGGCGGCGGGCCCCACCGGCAGCGCGAAGGGGCGGCCGAACAGGCTCGCCTCCACCGTCCGGCCGCCGGAGCGCGGGCGGTCCCCCTGGAGCGCCACGACCTCCCCCCGCCGCAGGGCGTCCAGGAGGCCGACCCCGAGCTGCGGATCGTCGGCAAAGTGGGTGATGTAGAGCTCGCCGCCGCAGCTCCGGATCAGCCCCTCGATGAACCGCTGGGCCCGCGGATCGGTCTCCGGCTCGCGCACCACGTGCACGCGCCGGCCTTCGCGCGAGGAGGGAAGCATCGAGCCCACCTCCCAGGCTCCCAGGTGGGCGGTGACCAGGATGAAGCCGCCGTCCCCGCCCGCGAGCGCACGCCACTCCTCCAGCCCCTCGGCCTCGATGGTGAAGACGCGATCGGTGCTCAGCCGCTCATAGCGCTCCGAGAGGCACCAGGCGAAGGTGCGGAAGGTACGGTAGATGCGGCGCTGGCGCTCCCACCAGCCGCAGGGGCCGAGCACCGCCTCCAGGTTGGAGGCGATGGCGGCGCGGATCTTCCGCAGGGCGATCCAGAAGAAGGTGGAGAAAACGTCGATCAGCCCCCCCAGCGCCCAGGCGGGAAGGATGGTGATCCCGAGCTGGTGGATACGGAACCAGAAGACCCCCGTGACGTGGAAGGGGCCCAGCAGGCGGCGGCTCCACCCCCCCTCAGGCGCGTGCGGAGGGGGTTCCCGGGGTATGGCGACGCTCATGACACCTTATTGTCACACGGTTCCGGGTGGGGCCGGCGGCTCCGCTCCAGCAGCGCCTCCAGGGCGGGCAGCACCAGGACCGTGGCGAGCAGGGCGCCGGTGAGCCCCAGGGCCACCAGGATCCCCGCGTGCCGCAGGCCGGGCACCCGGGAGGCCGCCAGGCTGCCGAAGCCGATCACCGTGGTCAGCGTCGCCAGCATCAGCCCCAGCCCCATCTCCTCCGCCGCGCCCCGCACCCCCTGCTCCGGGTGCAGGCGTTTCCAATGGACGGAATTCGCCCCCAGGGTGGTCCCCGTGCCCAGGAGCAGCGGCACGGTGAAGGCGCACAGCAGGTCGACAGGTAGGCCGAGCGCCCCCCAGAGGCCGAACGCCCACAGGCTCCCCAGGGCCAGGGGGAGGGCGGCGAGGAGCGCGTCCCGCAGCCGCCCGCGGAAGGAGATCAACACTACCGCGCCGATCAGCACCGTCGCCAGGGCGCACGACCGCGCGAGGTCTTTCAAGGCGATATCGCGCAGCTCCGCCCCCACCCAGGCGATGGAGGCGAGCGCCATGCCGGGCGCCAGCCGGGAGAGATCGCGGGCCAGGGCCGCCGGAGCGAGCTTCGCGCCGGTCCCCAGGGGGAGGCGCACGTGCACGGCGGCCACCGCCCCTCGCGGGCCGGTCCGCACCAGCTCGGCCATCCAGCGCGGCCATTCGTCCGGGGGCAGCGCGCCGGGGTCCTTCCCCCGTCCCAGGGCCCGCAACGTCTCCAGAGCGGGGGCGAACGGGGCGGGCTTGAAGCCGGCCGCGATCAGCTCACGCTGAAAATCGTCCGCCGCCCGCTCCAGAGGGAGAGCATGCAGCTCCGCCAGCCGCCGCTGAAGCCGCCCCCCCTCCACCAGCCAGTCCGCGGGAGAGGTGATCTCCGCCTTCGGGCCCAGCCGCGCGCGCAGCAGGTCCCGCGCCGCCGCCGCCCGGTCGAGCGCCTCGTCCAGGGTCTTCCCCCGGAGAACGACCGAAAAGGTGTCGAGCCCCACGGAGAACTTCTCGACCAGCAGCCGCTCGGCCTCCGATGAGGGGGCGTCGGCCGGCCGCAGGGCCCGCAGGTCGGTCGAGAGCTCCAGGCGCGAGATCCCCCACGCCGCCGCCGCGGTCGCCAACAGGGCCAGCAGGAGCGCCCCCCGCCAACGCCGGGCCGACCGTTCGGCGAGCCCCGCGAGCAGCGGCCGGCCGAAGCGGGGCCAGAGCCGCAGGGGGCGGAAGCGGTCCGACACGCGAGGGAAGCCCGCCAGGATGGAGGCGCACAGGGTGGCGGTGGCGATCAGGGTGGCCACCACACCCACGGAGAGCACCTGCCCCAACTCGCGGAGGAGGCGGAAATGAGCCACCGTCAGCGAGGCGAGCCCCGCCGCCGTGGTGAGGGCCGTGGTGAGGATGCCCGGCCCGGTCTCCCGGAAGGCCGCGGCCAGCGCCCCTGGCACCCCCTCGCCCCGCAGCCGCAGATCGCGGAACCGGGTCGCGCCCAGGATGCCATAGTCGACCCCCATGCCGAGGAGGGCGGCGGTGAACCCCACTCCCACCACGCTGATGCTCCTTAAGCTCAGCGCAGCGCCGCCGATCATCCAGAGCGTCCCCGCGGCCACGGCGGCGAGGATGGCTGAGGGCAGGAAGAGCCCCTCGAAGCCGAGAATCATCACCAGGGCGAGCCCCAGGAAAGTGCCCGAGGCGGTGGCGGTGAGGTCGGCGCGGAAGACCGCCTCGTCCTGGGCGGCGTAGATCGGCCCCCCCACGGCCCGGAAGTCGAGCGGCACCCCTACCGACGCCCTCACCTTGCCGTAGGTCTTGCGCAGCTCAGCCAGCAGGGCCCTCCCCCCCACCGGATCGACCTCGGCGCTGGCCGGCGTCAGGATCACCAGCGTGGCGTCCCCGCCCGGAGAGATGAAGGCGCCGCTCAGGGGGTCGAGCGGGAGCGACGAGGCCGCGGCCCCGAGCAGCCCTTCGGACAATCCCAGGGGATCGGCGGCGAACAGCGGCGCCGCCACGGCCCCCACCGGGCTGCGCAGGGCCTGCCGCATCTCGGCCACGCGATCGTGGATCGCCTGGGGCTCCAGCCGCCGGGCCAGGTCCTCCCGCCACCCCGGGCTCTGCACCAGGAGCGGCATGCGCGGGGCCACGTGGGCGAAGAAGAAGCGCTCGTCCTCCTCGGTGAGACCGGCCCGGGAGTCGGCCACCAGCGGGCTCCGCCGCATGCGGTCGGCCAGCTCGCCGGCGGCGGTGATCAGCGTCTCCGGCTCCACTTTTCCCTGGCCGGGGCGGCCGGGCGAGCGCACCAGCACGAACACCTTCTCGAAGCCGCCGAAGGTGCGCAGAGGCAGGGACCAGCGCCGCCAAGGTGAAAAGAATCACCGCCGCCAGCACCCGGCGGGGGTGGCGGGCCACGAAACGGGCCCAGGAATCGGCGAGCCGGCTCAAGCCGAGGCCCCGGCGTCCACCACCAGGGTCTGGCCGGTGATCGCCGCCGCGCGGTCCGAGAGGAGGAAGAGGACCGCCTGGGCCACGTCGGCCGGCTCCACCCCGCGCGCCAGGCACTCGCCGGCCCGCAGATGGGCGACCTTCTCCGCCGGCAGCCCCGCCGTGAGATCGGTGGCCACGAAGCCGGGGACCACGGCGTTGACCCGCACCCCGCGCTTGCCCACCTCGCGCGCCAGCGACCGGGTGAGCCCGAGGATCCCCGCCTTCGAGGCGGAATAGGCCCCCTGGCCGGCCACGCCGTGCAGGGCCGAGAGGGAGGAGACGTTGACGATCGACCCCCGCCGCCGCACCATCATCCCCCGCAGCACCGCCCGGCAGCAGCGGAAGAGGCCGCCGAGGTTCGTGTCGAGCACGGCCTCCCAGTCCTCGTCCGAGGTCATGGCGAGGAGCGACTCGCGGCGCAGGCCGGCGTTGTTGACCAGCCCGGAGAGGGGCCCCAGCGCGTCTTCAATTTCAACCATCAGGTCGTCCGGCCGCGCGTGGTCGCGCAGGTCGAGGCGGAAGGCGTGGGCTCCGGTGGCCGCCGCGACCTCGCGGGCCGTCCCCTCGTCCGAATTCCAGGTGAACGCCACCGCCGTATCCGGCTCCGCCGCCAGCGCCTCGACGACCGCCCGGCCGAGCCCGCGGCTGCCGCCGGTCACGAGGACCGTGCCCACCGCATCATCTCCAGGCGGGCGCGGGTGACCGCGCCGGCGATCCGCAGGCTGTCCAGCAGCGGCCGGTAGTGGCTGGTGGTCCGCCCGTCGGCGAAGCCGAGCCGCACCGGCACGGTCACCACCCGGAACCCCCGCCGGGCGGCCCGCACCACCACGGCGCTCTCGGCCTCGAAGCGGGCCTCGGGGAAGCCGACCCCCTCGATCAGGCGGCGCGAGTAGAAGCGGAAGCCGGTCTGGATGTCGGCGAGCGGCTGACCGGCGGCGAAGGAGATCGCCTTGGAGGAGAGCCGGTTGCTGGCGCGGCGCACGGCGCTCATCTCGCTGAACAGGTGGTCGCGGATGCCGAGCACCAGATCGGCGCCGGCCGCGGCGGGCCCCAGCAGCTTGGGGATCTCCTCCGGCAGGTGCTGGCCGTCGGCGTCGAGGGTGATGACGCCATCAAAGCCGCGGCCGAAGAGGTCCTGGAAGGCGAAGGCGAGGGCCGCTCCCTTGCCCCGGTTGCGCGGGAAGGAATGGACGCGGGCGCCGGCGCGCCGGGCCTCCCCGTCCGTGTCGTCCGTCGAGCCGTCGTCCACCACCAGCACCTCCGCCAGCTCGAGCCGGGCGCCCCGGACGACCGCCCCCACCGAAGGCTCTGCCTGATAGGCGGGGATCGCCCCGGCGATCCGAAGGCTCAAAGGATCTCTCCCAAGATGGCTCGTTCTCCCAAAGAAATCGTATCCCAGGGCGAACGGCCACCGGGTGGGGGGATTCTAGCGCAAGCCCATTTCCAGACACCTTCCCAGCGCCCGCTCGCCGCTCTCGGACGCCATGTAGCTCTCCCGCTCAATGCCATAGCACAGCATCTCCCGCCCGAAGTGGTCCGGGATGCGGCCTTGCAGGGTCTCCCCGAGGCGTTCGGCGACGCGGATGGAACGCCGGTTCTCCGGGCTGATGAGGCTGATCACCCGGCCTCTCTTCCAGCGGGTGAAGGCGCGCTCCAGGGCGGCCCGCGCCCCCTCGGTGGCGTAGCCGAAGCCCCACCAGCGGCGCGCCAGCACCCAGGCCAGCTCGAGCCCGGGCCAGCCTGCCGGCTCGGAGAAGCCGACCACGCCGAGGAAGGCGCCGCTCTCCTTGAGCTCCACCGCCCACGAGCCGGTGCCCGCGAGCAGCCAGTGGCCGCGGACGAAAGCCAGGTGCCGCCAGGCCCTCCCCCGATCCCACGGCTGCCCTCCGCCCCCGAGATGGCGCACGACCTCGGGGTCCGCGTACAGCGCGGCGTAGT
>QHVW01000579.1 GCA_003223675.1 Acidobacteriota bacterium | reverse complement strand
CACATCATCGGCGTGGCGGTCAGCGAGATCACCATCGAGACGCCGATGGCGACCGACAGCACGATGGCGAACTCGCGGAACAGGCGCCCGACGATGCCGCCCATCAGCAGGATGGGGATGAACACCGCCACCAGCGAGATGCTGATCGTCAGCACCGTGAAGCCGATCTCGCGGGCGCCGCGCAGCGCCGCCTCCACCGGCCTCATCCCCTGCTCCAGGTAGCGCGTGATGTTCTCGACCACCACGATCGCATCGTCCACCACGAAGCCGGTGGCGACGGTGAGCGCCATCAGCGACAGGTTGTCGATGCTGAAGCCGAGCAGGTACATGACGCCGAAGGTGCCGATCAGCGACACCGGCACGGCGACGCTGGGGATGAAGGTCGAGCGAGCGTCGCGCAGGAAGGCGAAGACGACGAGGATCACCAGCAGGATCGAGATGATCAGCGTGATCTCCACGTCGTGCACCGAGGCGCGGATGGTGACCGTGGAGTCCATGACCACCTGCGTGTCGATCGCCGGCGAGATCGAGGCCTGGAGCTGCGGCAGCACGGCGCGGATGCGGTCGACGGTGGCGATGACGTTCGCCCCCGGCTGGCGGAAGATGATCAGCAGGACGGCGGGCTTGCCGTTCGCCAGGCCTCCGGAGCGGACGTCCTCGACCGAGTCGGTGACCGTCGCCACGTCGGAGAGGCGCACGCCGGCGCCGTTGCGGTATTTGATGACCAGCGGCTGGTACTCCACCGCCTTGTGGAGCTGGTCGCTGGTGCTCAGCGACCACAGGCGGTTGACGCTGCTGAGCTCCCCCTTGGGCCGGTTGGCGTTGGACGCGGCGAGCGCCGTGCGCACGTCCTCCAGGCTGAGCCCGTAGCCGTTGAGCTGGGTCGGATTGACCTCCACGCGGACCGCCGGCAGCGCGCCGCCCCCCACGATGATCTCACCCACCCCCTCGACCTGCGAGATCTTCTGCTGCAACACCGACGACGCGACGTCGTAGATCTTCGGCTTCTGCACCAGGTCCGAGGTCAGCGCGAGGAGCATGATCGGCGCGTCCGACGGGTTCATGTCGCGGTTGAGGTCGAATTGCAAGGTTATGTTGGTCGAGCCGAGGGAGCTCGACGAGGTCATCTCGGTGATCCCCGCGATGCGCCCGAATTGCCGCTCGAGCGGCGTGGCGACCGCGGAGGCCATGGTCTCGGGGCTGGCGCCCGGCAGGTTGGCTGAGACGTGCAGGGTGGGGAACTCCACCTGCGGCAGCGGCGAGACCGGCAGCAGGCGGAAGGCGAGGCCGCCGGCCAGCGCGATCGCCACCACGAGCAGGGTGGTGGCGATGGGCCGCCGGATGAAGGGGGCCGAGATGCCGCTCAGGCGACCCTCTTCCTGCGTGCTCTCGCGGTCTTCTCTCTCGCCGCTCATGCGCCCGCCTCCCCGGGGCGCAGGTCGGGCCCGGCGTGCTCCCCCCGCCGCCGCTCCGCCCACCGCGAGGCCCGCTGTGCCAGGCGGTCGAAGAAGAGGTAGACCACCGGCGTGGTGTAGAGGGTGAGGAGCTGGCTGAAGATCAGGCCGCCGATGATCGCGATGCCGAGCGGGCGCCGCAGCTCGGCGCCGATCCCCCGCCCCAGCGCCAGCGGCACGGCGCCGAACATCGCCGCCATGGTGGTCATGATGATCGGCCGGAAGCGCAGCAGGGCGGCCTGATAGATCGCCTCGTGCGGCTCCTTCTTCTCCTTGCGCTCGGCGTCCAGCGCGAAATCGATCATCATGATCGCGTTCTTTTCCACGATGCCGATCAGCAGGATGATGCCGATCAGCGCGATGATGCTGAATTCGCTGCCACAGATCAGCAGCGCGAGCAGCGCGCCGACGCCGGCCGACGGCAGCGTCGAGAGGATGGTCAGCGGGTGGATGTAGCTCTCGTAGAGCACGCCGAGCAGGATGTAGACGGTGATCACCGCCGCCAGGATCAGCAGCGGCGTGTTGCTCAGCGACCCCTCGAACGACGCGGCGGTGCCCTGGAAGCGGGCCTGGATGCTCGCCGGCATGTGGAGGTCCCGCTGAGTCTGGTTGACCGCCTTCACCGCCTCCCCCAGCGATGCGCCGGGCGCCAGGTTGAAGGAGACGGTGACCACCGGGAACTGCCCCTGGTGGCTCACCGCCAGCGGCGTGCTCCGCTCCTCCACCCGCGTGAAGGCCGCGAGCGGCACCGAGCCGCCGTCTGCCGAGCGCAGGAAAATGTTGGTGAGGTCCTGCGGCGTCTGGTGGAACCCCGGCTTGGTCTCCAGCACCACCCGGTACTGGTTGAGCTGGGTGAACATGGTGGAGATCTGCCGCTGGCCGAAGGCGTCGTACAGCGTGTCGTCGAGCATCTGCGGCGTGATGCCGAGCCGGGAGGCCGTCGAGCGGTCGAAGACGAGGTGGGCCTGGAGCCCGTTGTTGAGCTGGTCGCTGCCGACGTCGGCGAGCTCGGGGAGCTGGCGCAGGCGGGCGACGAAGCGCGGCACCCAGGTGGCGAGCTCGTTGGGATCGGCGTCCTCCAGGCTGTACTGGAACTGCGCCCGGCTCACCCGGTCCTCCACCGAGAGGTCCTGCACCGGCTGCATGTAGAGCGTGATGCCGGTGACCTTCGCCACCTTCGGAGCGAGGCGGCGGATGACCTCGCTGGCGTTGGCGTCGCGGTCCTCCAAGGGCTTCAGGTTGATCTGGATGCGCCCGGTGTTCACCGTGGTGTTGTTGCCGTCGACGCCGATGAACGAGGAGAGGCTGGCCACCGCCGGATCGGCGAGGATCACCCGCGCCAGCGCCTGCTGCCGCTCGTTCATCGCCCGGAAGGAGACGTCCTGCGCGGCCTCCGAGATGCCGAGGATCACGCCGGTGTCCTGGATCGGGAAGAACCCTTTCGGAATGATCAGGAAGAGCAGCACGGTGGCCACCAGGGTGCCCACGGCCACCATCAGCGTCAGCCGCTGGCGCGCGAGCACCCAGACCAGCGTGCGGTCGTAGAAATCGATCACTTTTTGGAACACCCGCTCCGAGGCGCGGTAGAAGCGCCCCTGCTCCGACTCCGGCTTGTGGCGCAGGATCTTGGCGGCCATCATCGGGGTCAGGGTGAGCGAGACGAAGGCGGAGATCAGGATGGTGGCGCTCAGGGTGACCGCGAACTCGCGGAACAGGCGGCCGACCACGTCGCCCATGAACAGCAGCGGGATCAGCACGGCGATCAGCGACACAGTGAGCGAAAGGATGGTGAAGCCGATCTGCTCGGCGCCTTTCAGCGCCGCCTGGAGCGGCTTCTCCCCCTGCTCGATGTAGCGGGAGATGTTCTCGATCATCACGATCGCGTCGTCCACCACGAAGCCGGTGGAGATGGTGAGCGCCATCAGCGTCAGGTTGTTCAGGCTGTAGCCCAGCATGTACATGGCGCCGAAGGTGCCGACCAGGGTCAGCGGCACCGCCACGCTGGGGATGATGGTGGCAGCGAGCGTGCGCAGGAAGAGGAAGATCACCAGCACCACCAGCGCGATGGTGAGCATCAGCTCGAATTCGACGTCGCGCACCGAGGCGCGGATGGTGGTGGTGCGGTCGGTCAGCACCGTGACGTCGACGGAGGTGGGCAGCGAGGCGCGGAGCTGCGGCAGGAGCTGCGTCACGCGGTCCACCACGCTGATGATGTTCGCCCCCGGCTGGCGCTGGATGTTGACGATCACCGCCGGCGTCTGATTCATCCACGCCGCCTGGCGGACGTTCTCGGCGGAATCGATCACGTCGGCGATGTCGGACAGGCGCACCGGGGCGCCGTTGCGGTAGGCGACGATCAGCGGTTTGTAATCATCGCTCGACAGGAGCTGATCGTTGGCGCCGATGGTGTAGGACTGGCGGGCGCCGTCGAAGCTCCCCTTGGCCTGGTTGACGTTGGCGGCGGCCACGGCCGTGCGCACGTCCTCCAGCGTGAGGCCGTAGGACGAGAGCGCGGTGGGGTTCGTCTGGATGCGCACCGCCGGCTTCTGGCCGCCGCTGATCTGCACCAGGCCGACGCCGGGGAGCTGCGAGATCTTCTGCGCCAGGCGGGTGTCGGCGAGGTCCTCCACCTTCGAGAGCGGCAGCGTCTTCGAGGTCAGCGCCAGGGTGAGCACGGGGGCGTCCGCCGGGTTGGTCTTGCTGTAGACCGGCGGGTTCGGCAGGTCGCGCGGCAGGAAGGTGCCGCCGGCGTTGATCGCCGCCTGCACCTGCTGCTCGGCGACGTCGATGTCGAGGTCGAGCGTGAACTGCAGGGTGATCACCGAGAGCCCCTCGGAGCTGATCGAGGTCATCTGGTTCAGGCCCGGCACCTGGCCGAACTGGCGCTCCAGCGGCGCGGTGACGGCGGAGGCCATCACGTCCGGGCTGGCGCCGGGGTAGAACGTGGTCACCTGGATGGTCGGATAGTCCACCTCCGGCAGGGCCGAGACGGGGAGCAGCCGGAAGGCCACGATGCCGGCGAGCAGCACGCCCACCATCAGCAGCGAGGTCGCGATCGGCCGCAGGATGAACGGCCGCGACGGGCTCATGACTGCGCCTTCCGGTGACCGCCCTTGCCGCCTCCATGGCCGCTGGCGTTGGCGCTCCCGGGAGCGCCGCCCACGCGGGTGCGGGTGCCGTTCGGCCCCGCTACCGACAGGTCGACCTGCATCCCCGGCCGCAGCTTGTCGACGCCGTCGATCACCACCATGTCGCCGGCCTGGAGGCCGCTCTGCACCACCGTGTCCTCCCCCTCGGTCAGCCCGGGCGCGACGTTGCGCGACTCGACCGTGTGGTCCGGCTTGACCAGATAGACGAACGTCGACTGCGGGCTGCGCTGGATGGCGGCGGCGGGCACGGTGACCACGCCGCGCTGGACGTCCACCAGCAGGCGCGCGTTGACGAACTGGTCGGGGAACAGCGCCTCGTCGTCGTTGGGGAAGATCGCCTTCAGACGGACCGTGCCGGTGGTGGGGTCGATCTGGTTGTCCACCGCCTGCACCCTGCCGGTGGCGAGCTTGTGCTTGAGGTCGCGATCATAGGCGTCCACGCCCAGGGACTGGCCGGCGTGCAGCTTCGGCAGCACCTGTGGGATCTGGTCCGCGGGCAGGGTGAAGAGCACGTTGATCGGCTGGAGCTGGGTGATCACGACGATGCCGTTCTGATCCCCGGCGTGGACGATGTTGCCCACGTCCACCTGCCGCAGGCCGACCCGGCCGCCGGTGGGGGCCGTGATGCGGGCGTAGGAGAGGTTGAGCTTGGCGCTCTCGATCTGCGCCTGGTCGCTCTTCAGGGTGGCCTGGATCTGGGCCACGGTGGCGGCCTGGGTGTCGAGCTGCTGCTTGGGGATCGAGTCCTGGGCGTAGAGGACGCGGTAGCGCTCCAGGTCCACCTGGGCGTTGCGGAGCGTCGCCTCGTCCTTGTCCTTCTGCCCCTGCGCCTGCATGAGCTG
>QHVW01000236.1:10708-11927 GCA_003223675.1 Acidobacteriota bacterium | reverse complement strand
TGTGCTTCCTCAGCATCTGCAAGTCCTCCTCGATGGTCTTGGGTTCATGCTGCCACTGTCTCGCGGTTCGATGGTACTTGCTCGCATAGGTCTCTACAAACAGGTGAGGTGGGATTCTGCCTTGCAAGCCAGAGATTCGCCCGCGGAGAGCCGAGACTCCGCGTCAGAAGCATGAGACTCTGCGTCAGAAGCACGAGATTCGATTGCAGAAGCATGAGCTTCTGCTCTGGAAGCACGAGATTCCGCGCCGGAAAACCGAGTTTCTCCGCCGGAAGCCGGGATTGCGTCCCAAAATCACGAGATTCTGATCGCAAAATCGGGCTCGCGCTGGCGGAAAGGGCGGCTTCGCGGACAGAAACAGGAGCTTCTGCGGCGGAAGACCGAGTTCTCAGCCGGAATGGCGAGATCAGGCTGTCGACAGGCTCTTGAAGCCCTCGATTTCGATCTCTGTGATCACGCTTTCACCTCTGTTCGGAGCTACACCACCAGCACGGGAGGGATTCTATCCCAACCATTCTGGAATCAGCCCAGAGGAGGGGTCAGCCAGCCGGCGGTTTCGGGGCGCGGTGCCGCTCGCTCACCTGCGCCTGGAGGCGCTTGAACTCCTCGTCCTCGTGCAGACTGGCCAGATCCTTCCGGTCCAGGTCGGCGGGATCGTCCAGGCCTTTTTCCACCGCGGTGCGCAGGGCTTGCAGGGCCTTTTTCCGGTCGGGCTTCGGCTTGCTCGCGTGGATGGCCGCGATGTCGACCCAGACGCCCGGGTCCTCGGGACTGATCTCGGCGCCGAGGGTCAGCATGAGGATCGCGCGGTCGTACTCCTTCTTTTCGAGGAGCGACTGGGGCTGGTAGAACATCGTCTGCCCCATGTAGGTGTTGAGGATGCGCTTGGCGGACAGGCTCTCCTCGGGATCGGCCGAGGCGGCGCGCTTCCGGAGCTCGGGGACCTTGAGAGCGGCCGCGATCTGCGCCACGGTCACCGGCGGACCACCCGGGTTGATGCTCGCCAGGATCGACGGCCCGTTGGCGAGGATCTCCTTGTCGCGGCGGTCGCGGTCGGCGCGTGCGCGGATCTCCTGCTGGCAGGCCGGCGAGGCGGCGAGGGCGGCGGCCTCGCGCTCGGCCTCGGCGACGTCGTGGAGGCCGGCATAGTCCTTCGCCATCGCCGACCAGGTATGGAGGGCATCGGCGGGATGGGCGGCGGCGAGGGCGCGCGCGTGGT
>QHVW01000236.1:0-10641 GCA_003223675.1 Acidobacteriota bacterium | reverse complement strand
CCCATCGCGGCGTCGAGGTCGTTCATCTCGTAATAGTTGAAGTCCCGGTCTCCGACCGTACCGAAGAAGGCGAAGGGATTGTCCTTCTTCGGCGGCGTGCCGAAAGGAAAACCGGCGCCGGCGGCGATGATGCCGGCGATCGATCCCGGCACCGTCAGGGCCAGGATGCAGGCGAAGCGCACGGTGCCGGAGTAGCCGGCGGCGTAGACCCGCGAGTCGTCGATGGCAAAGCGGGCATGGGTGTCGGCCCACATCGCGTGCATGGAGGTGAAGTTGGGTTCCATGGGGCCGTCGCTCGCCGAGTTCCACGAGCTGACCAGGATCCACCCGTACTTCTCGGCCGCCGCCTGGAAGATCTTGGCGACCCGCCGCCCCTGGGCGCGCGCGTCGAAGGCGTAGAGGATCGGCCAGGAGCGGTCCGGAGTGTAGTTGGACGGCAGGTAGAGGGCGTAGGCCTGATCCGGCTGGCCGGCGCAGGGCACCTTCTCGACCAGCACCCCGCGCGGCAGCTCGGCGGCGAGACCGGAGGTTGCAAGGGCGAGGGCGCCCGCCAGGCTGATCCAGAAAACACGGTTCCGCATCGCGATGGCTCTCATCTCTCGCGGATTGTAGCTCCGCTCAAGCCGCCACGGCGACGCCCGGCTCCGGGCTCCCGCCCTGGGCCTGCTTCAGCGCGTGGAAGGTCAGGCTGCCCGAATTGATGTCGATCGCCGCGTGGATGATCATCGCCGGCCAGAGCGAGCCGCAGCCGAGGACGATCCCCGCCATCACCGCGCCGACGATCCCGGCCCGGACCGCGGCCTTGCGGTCCAGGTAGAGGTGCCCGGCGCCGAAGAGGATGGAGCTGAGCGCGGCGCCGGCCCACGGACCGGTCCAGACGGCCAGGTACCACCAGATGTAGCCGCGGTACATCACCTCCTCGCAGATCCCAGCCGTGATCGAGAGCAGCTTGAACCCCCGCAGATCCCCCGGCGTGTGCGGGAGGAGCGGACGGTAGGCCGGCCCCACCTGGCGGAGGACCAGCGGGAGCTTCTCGGGACGGGCCAGGAGCGCGCGGTGCTGGAGCGACAGCAGGATGACGACGGCCCCGGCCAGCGCCAGCCCGATTCCCAGCCGCAGCGGCGAGCCGAGGCCAAACCCGAGGGCCGTGAAGGAACGCCCGCGGCTCGCCCACAGGGCGAGGACCACCCCCATGGGAATCCACTGCCCCAGGATGCCCACGAGGTAGGCGCGCCGGCGGGCGCCGGGCACGCCCGCCTCCGTGGCGCGGGTGAGCCAGGGGTAAAGCCAGAGCTTGTCGACGGCGGGTGAAACGAGAGCGATGAGCACGAACAGGACGTGATCGAGCGCGACGTGGGGCATTGCAATCTCCTTTCTGAGAGGCCCTTTCAGACAACCATGATTATTCAACTGTAGTTGAATAATCAGCCGCCGTCAAGAGGTGGGGGTTTACGGCGGGCGGCGGCCGGGATAGGGTTATGACGCCGGGATTCGCGGGAGGACCGATGCCTGGGAAGAAGAAGGAAGAGAGCACGAGCCGGCCGGCGGGGCTGGAGCAGATGCGGGCGCTGTCGCATCCGTTGCGGCTGCGGCTGCTGGAGCTGTTCGCGGAGCGTCCGCGCACCACCAAGCAGGCGGCGGAGGCGCTGGGGGAGCCGACCACCAAGCTCTACCACCACGTGGCGGCGCTGGAGCGGGCGGGGCTGGTGCGCCTGCGCGAGACGCGGCAGAACCGCGGCACCACCGAGAAGTACTTCGAGGTGACGCAGAGCCAGTTCCTGACCAAGGCGGATCCCGCGTTGCTGCAGAACGAGGAGGCGCAGGCGGTCATGGGGTTCGTGCTGTTCGACCAGGCGCGGGAGGAGCTCGTGCGGGCCCTGAGCTCCAGCCCGAGGCCGGGCACCGTGGTAGCCGTCCGCGGCATCCTGCGGCTGTCGAGAGCCGAGGCGAAGCGGCTGCGCAAGGAGCTCGTGGCGCTGGTCAAGCGGGTGAGCGAGCCGGGCGCGAGCGATGCGAGATCCCGGACCCGGCGCCGGCGCTACACGCTCACCATCGCCCTCCTGCCGGCGGACCGGGACGGGGGGGAGACGTAGCGTATAGAATCCCGGCCCATGAAACGCAGCCGCGCCCCCCGCGGGACGCAACGCCACGAACGATCCCCTCAACCAAAGTTGTGGCGAACCCAGGACGCGGTGAAGACCATCACCGCGAAACCAACGCAGTAGAAGAGGGCCCAACCGCAGCCTCTGAGGTTGTTCCAGGTCTCGGCCTTCGCCAGGTTCGCCTTCTGCGCCCCCGGCTGGAGCTCGTGCCCGGGAGCGAAGGCGATGCTGCTCGCGATCTGGTCGAGGGCCGGCCGTCTTGCTTCATAGCCGCTCTGGAGCACCAGAAAGCCGAGATGGACGACCCCTTCGCGGCCGGGCTTGTAAAAAGTGAGCGCATGCATCCGGGCCTTGTTCCTGTACTCGGCAACGAATTCGTCGCGGACGAGTTGCCTCTTGGCGTCGGTCACGGTCTGATAGCTGGTGTCGCGATCGGTCATCCCGTCCTTGGTAGAAAGGCTGTACCGCTCCGCGAGCTTGAGCCGGTCCTCCCCCGCGGTCATTTCCTTATCTGCAGCGGCGGCGAGCTCGGCGAGGCTCTCGTTGGGCAAGGCGTGATAGGTGATGGTGAGGACCGCCGGCTGGTCGACGCCGTTCTCCCACACCTGGTAGATCGCCTCCAAGGTCTCCACCTGTTTTCCCTGAGCGAGGCTCGCCGCCTTCAGCTTTTCGAACGTCGCCGGATCGACGCGGCGCCAGTCGTCGGGAAGAGTGAGGGAGAAGTGGTGGTTGGGGTTCTTATAGGTCCCGGCGATGGCCGCGGAGGGCCGGAGGAGAGGGGCGCAGAGCGCACACACCAGGATCGCGATCGCGCTTCGGTTCAAGAGCATCGAGGGGGCTCCTTGGCCTGCCAGCGAATTTGGATTCCAGCATCTTCCAGGATGACCTGCACCCGGAGTGATCCGGAAGGCGAATCCCTTTCAGGCCCGGACGCGAGCCCCCGGTCGACCGCGGCGGATAGTATCTACGGGAGCCTTATCCATGTTTCATCCCATCCCCTACGGCCCCCTCACCCGCCTGCGCATGGCGCCGACCTTCCTTGGGAAGCCCGTCCGGGAGGTCTCGGCCTACGCGTTCGCGGACCTGCTGATCGACACCGGCCCCTCGTCGACGGCGTCACGGCTGGTCGAGTGGTGCCGGGGCGGGCCGGTGCGGCGGGTGCTCCTCACCCACCATCATGAGGACCACATCGGCGGCGCGGCGGCGCTCCAGGAGGAGCTCAGGGTTCCGATCCTGGGACCGGCGGGGGCGGTGCCGATCTTCGCCGAAGGGCTGCGCATGCCGCTCTACCGCCGGATCGTCTGGCGCGGCCAGCCGCGGACGTTCCGCGCCGAGCCGCTGGGAGAGACCGTCGAGGGGGAGGGCTATCGGCTGCGTGTGATCCCCACGCCCGGGCACGCCTTCAGCCACGTCTGCTTCTTCGAGGAGGGGCGGCGCTGGCTCTTCTCGGGGGACCTCTACGTCCACGAGCGGGTCAAGCTGCTGCGCCGGATCGAGGACGTCTGGCAACACCTCGACTCGCTGAAGCGGGTCCTTGCCCTGGAGCCGGAGCTGTTGATCTGCGATCACGCGGGCATCCTGGAGCACGCTCAAGGACGGCTCCGCCGCAAGATCCAGTACTGGGAGGATCTGTCCGGGCAGGCCCGGGCTCTGCGGGAGCAGGGGCTCGGCGTCGAGGAGATCGCCCGCCGCCTTCTCGGCCGCGAGGGGCTGCTGACCTGGGCCAGCCTGGGGGATTTCTCGAAACGGAATCTGATTCGGGGGCTGCTGGAGGGCAGCCCCCTCCCACCGGCCTAGGGAAGCGCCGGGCACCGCCCGCCGCTGCCGCTGACCGGCGTGCAGACGTTCGAGCAGCCCGGGATGCCGCAAGGGTAGCAGCAGAGCTCGCCCCCTACGCAGTCCGCGTCGCTCGCGCAGGAGGAGCGGGTGAAATGGGTCGCGGGATCGGCCAGCACCTCGTCTTCCAAGCTCAGGATGGCGACGGCGATGGCGATCTGGCTCTGCGTGCAAGGCGGACCGGGGACGTCGCCAGTGTTCGTCAGGGTGAAGGTCGAGGTCCGGCCGTGGCCGCCGAACCAGGTGATCTGGTAGCGGAACGTGGAGCCGAGAGGGACGAGGTTGGCCCCGCAGACGCCGCTGAGCCGGGCGGGATGCCCGGCGGCCAAAGCCCGGTTGAGCGCGGCGAGCGCGGCCGGCGAGCTGGTCCCCTGGGCGATCGTGGTCTCGAAATGGGCTCCGGGGACGAGCTCCCGAGTCACGGCCGTCGAGAAGAGCTCGCCGCCGACCGTGATCAGGATATCGTCGTCGGTCGAGCGGATCGGAGGAGAGGGACCGGCGACGAGGAGGAGCGTTTTGTGGAGCTTGACCAGCGGCTCTAGGCCGGGCTGCTGCGCCAGGCAAGGCGCCAGGCCGCCCAAGGCGCAGAACGCGAGCAGCAGGAGCGGCCGCCCACCGCGGGACCACGATGCCGGCACGACTCGACCCGTCTGGGACATGATGCGAGCCTCCTTTCTCGAATGCTATTACAGCATAGCACGAGAAGGAGGCTCGTGGAGATCAGACCGCGACCGCCACCCGCTCCTCCACCGCCTCGAGCTCCTCGAAGCGGGCGGTGAAGTGGCGGAGCACCTTGGGCGCGTAGGTCATGCGCAGGCCGCGCAGGGTGTGGCGCCTGGCGCGGATGTCCTCCAGCACTCCCGCCACGTACTCCAGGTGGGAGTTGGTGAAGACGCGCCGGGGAACGGCGAGGCGGATCAGCTCCATGGGCGCGGGGATCGGCTCGCCGGTCTCCGGATGCTCGCTGCCGAACATCACGCTGCCGATCTCGACGCCGCGGATGCCCCCCTCGCGGTAGAGGGCCACCGAGAGCGCCTGCGCCGGCAGCTCCAGCGGCGGGATGTGCGGCAGGAGCTGCTTGGCGTCGATGTAGACGGCGTGGCCGCCGGTCGGCTGCATGATCGGGATGCCGGAGGCGGTGAGCATGGCGCCGAAGCTCTCCACCTGGCCGATGCGGAAGCGGAGGTAGTCTTCGTCCAGCACCTCGCGCAGGCCGCGCGCCACGGCCTCCAGGTCGCGGCCGGCGAGGCCGCCGTAGGTGGGGAACCCCTCGATCACGATCAGCCGCTGCTTGAGGGTCTCCAGCAGCTCCTCGTTGCGGCTGGCCAGGAAGCCGCCGATGTTCGCCAAGCCGTCCTTCTTGGCGCTCATGGTGCAGCCGTCCGCGTAGCTGAAGACCTCGCGCACGATCTCGGCCACCGACTTGTGCCGCTGCCCCTTCTCGCGCTGCTTGATGAACCAGGCGTTCTCGGCGAAGCGGCAGGCGTCGATGTAGAACGGCACGCCGAATTCGCGGCAGAGCTCCGCGGTCGCCCGGACGTTGGCGAGCGAGACCGGCTGGCCGCCCCCCGAGTTGTTGGTCAGGGTGAGCATGCAGAGCGGGATGTTGCCGCTCTCCTCGACGAGCAGCCGGCGCAGCCGGAGGAGGTCCATGTTCCCCTTGAACGGGTGGTTGGCCTGGGAGTCCCGCCCCTCGGGAATCACCAGATCAAGGGCCACGCCGCCGTTGACCTCGATGTTGGCCCGGGTGGTGTCGAAGTGGCAGTTGTTGGGGATCACCATGCCCGGCTTGGTGAGCACGGTCGAGAACAGGAGGTTCTCGGCCACGCGCCCCTGGTGGACGGGGAGGAAGGCCGGGAAGCCGAAGACGTCGCGGATCGAGTCCTGGAGATGGAAGAAGTTGCGGGCACCGGCGTAGGCCTCGTCCCCCTGCATCATGCCGGCCCACTGCCAGTCGGACATCGCCGAGGTGCCGGAGTCGGTGAACAGGTCGATGAACACCGCCTCGGAGGGGATCTTGAACAGGTTGAATCCCCCCTCGACGAGGAGGCGCTCGCGCTCCTCGCGCGGCAGAAGCTGGATCTTCTCGACGACCTTGACGCGCCACGGCTCGGGCAGTGCTCTGCTCATCGGTTTCTTCCCCCCAAAGATCGCCGTCCGGGAGACGGCTTAAAAAATTCACAAATGTCGATAAACGACAGCCCTATGCCTGAGAAGCTCGGGTTATACCAAGGGTGTCCCCTCGGAGCAAAATCGGGACGTTCCGCGTCGGCATCCCTATAATCGGACCATGGACATGGCCGCGATCGAAGCGAGTCTCCGGGACTTCCTGTCCCGGAGCGCCGAGCGGGAGGGCATCGCCGCGGCCTACCTCTTCGGCAGCGTGGCCCGGGGGACGGCGGGGCCGAAGAGCGACGTGGACGTGGGGATCCTCTATGAGAAAGACCCTCCGCTCACCCTCGAAGGCCTCGGATTGCGGCTCGAGGGGGACCTGGAGAGCCTGCTCGGAAAGCCCGTTCAACTGGTCGTCCTCAACCATGCTCCCGTGGACCTGACCATCCGGGTGCTGCGCGACGGCAAGCTGCTCGTGGACCGGGACCGGACGAAACGCGTCCGATTCGAGGTGAAGACGCGCTTCGAATTCTTCGATCTGGAGCCTTACCTGAAGCTGTACCGCAGGATGGGATAGGAGCGCAGTGACGGACCTTCAACTGGTCGCCAAAAAGCGATCTATTGCAGTTTGTCAGCGCGATCCGGACGCAGTTGAGCCGCTGAAGCCGCTCGCTCCGCATTGTCTCAGCCCTGAGGGCCGGGCGGCACTTTCTTTTTTGAGGAGGAGATGATTCCTTCTCACGGCCCAGGAGGTTTCTATGAATCGCAGACTGTCTCGGTTGCTCTTCGCCCTGGCGCTCGCCATCACTACTCTCGGAGGGCTCTTCACGCCGAAGGCCCAGGCGAGCTGTACGCAGCACTGCACCCTGGTGAGCTGCGGCTTCGAATGCTGCACCTTCTCAGACTGCACCACGCACTGCTTCAACGTGGTCTGCGGTAATTAAAGAGCAGGGGCGGCCCTGGTATACCATCCCGGAGCCATGGCCGCCCCCCTGATCGAGCTGCGCAACGTCACCAAGGAATATGACGAGGGGGGCCGCCGGCGGACGGTGCTGCGCGAGGCGAGCCTCACGGTCCAGCGGGGCGAGATGGCGGTGCTGATCGGGCGGAGCGGCACGGGAAAATCGACGCTGCTCAACCTGCTCTCCGGCATCGACCCGCCCAGCTCCGGCGAGGTGGTGATCGACGGCGTATCCCTCTCCACCCTCCCCGAGCGGGAGCGGACCCTCTTCCGGCGCGACAAGATCGGCTTCGTCTTCCAGTTCTTCAACCTCATCCCCACCCTCACCGTCGAGGAGAACCTGCTCCTGCCCATGGAGCTGAAAGGGCGCATCGGCCCGGAGCAGCGGCGGGCGGCGCTCGCTCTGCTGGCGGAGGTCGGGCTCGCCGACCGGGCCGAAAGCTTCCCGGACCGGCTCTCCGGCGGCGAGCAGCAGCGGGTGGCGGTGGCGCGCGCCCTGGCCCACGATCCGCTGCTGGTGCTGGCCGACGAGCCCACCGGCAATCTCGACCTCGAAACGGGCCTCCAGGTGCTCGACCTCCTCGACCGCCTCACCCGCCAGGCCGGGAAGACCATGGTGATGGTCACCCACAGCCCCGAGGTGGTGGGACTGGCGGACCGGGTGTTCCGCATCGAGGACTGCCGGCTGGTGGAGCGGGGGGAATGAGCCTCCTCTGGCGCTCCAGCCTGCGCTATCTCCTGCGCCACCCCTGGCAGTTCGGCCTCGCGGTGGTGGGGGTGGCCCTCGGGGTGTCGGTGGTGGTCTCGATCGGGCTCGCCAACGCCAGCGCGCGCCGGGCTTTCACGCTCTCCTCCGAGGCGGTCACGGGGAAGGCCACGCACCAGGTGGTCAGCGGCCCCGGGGGAATCCCCGACGCCGCGTTCCAACGGCTGGAGCTGGAAGGCGGGATCGAAAAGGCGGCGCCGGTGGTCGAGGGCTGGGTGATCGTCCCGGAAAGACCGGGGAGCCCGGCGCGGACGCTCCACCTGCTCGGCGTCGATCCCTTCTCGGAAGGCCCGTTTCGCTCCTACCTGGGAGGCGCCGCGGGCGGCTCGCGGCAGGACCGGGCCGCGGTCGATCTCGGCCCGCTGCTCACCCGGCCCGGAGCCTGCGTGCTGGCCGCGGGCACGGCGCGGGAGATCGGGCTCCGCTCAGGGGATGCCTTCTTCGTGCGCGCCGGGGGGACCGAACGGCGGCTCGTGCTCGCCGGCACGCTGGAGCCCGAGGACGCCAACAGCCGCCGCGCGATCGCCGATCTCCTGGTGATGGACATCGCCTCCGCCCAGGAGATCCTCAACCGGATCGGCCGCATCGACCGCATCGATCTGATCCTGGACGAGGGGGCTGAAGGGCGGCGCCAGCTCGCCCGCGCCGCCGCGGCGCTGCCGCCCGGCGTGCAGATCCTCCCCGCCGCGGGGCGCACGCGCACCACCGAGGAGATGACGCGCGCCTTCCGCCTGAACCTGACGGCTCTCTCGCTGCTGGCTCTCGTCTGCGGCGCCTTCCTGATCTACAACACGATGACCTTCTGGTGCTGGGCGAGGCGCTCGCGGTGGCCGTGCTCGGCACCGGCATCGGGCTCGGCGCCGGAGTGCTCCTCGGGCGCGGGCTGGTGCGGCTGGTGACACAGACGATCAACGACCTCTACTTCGTGGTCTCCGTGCGCGAGCTGGCCGTGCCGGCCTCCACCCTCGCCCTCGGCGCCCTCCTCGGCCTCGGGGCCACGCTCCTCGCCGCCCTGGTGCCCGCGATCGAGGCCACCCAGGCGCCGCCGCGGGCCGCCCTCCTCCGCTCGACCCTGGAGGCGCGGCTGCGGCGCTCGCTGCCGCGCACGGCTGCGCTGGGAATAGGCCTGCTGGCCGCGGGGGGCATCCTGCTCCTGCCGCGCAATCTGGCGGTGAGCTTCGCGGGGCTGTTCGCGGTGATCCTGGGGTGTGCTCTGCTCGTTCCGGCGGCCACGGTCCTCCTGATGCGGCTCCTGCGCCGGCCGCTCGGGGCCCTGCTCGGCGTGCTGGGCCGGATGGCGGCCGGCGGCGTCGTGGCCTCGCTCTCGCGCACAGCGGTGGCCATCGCCGCTCTGGTGATCGCGGTCTCGGTGACGGTGGGCATCGGCGTGATGATCGACAGCTTCCGGCAGACGGTGGTGCGCTGGCTGGGGATGACGCTGCAGTCGGACATCTACGTCACGGCGCCCAGCCGGGCCGGGAGCTTGAGCGGCGGGGTGCTCGACGCGGAGGTGGCCCGGCGGGCGATGGCGCTGGCGGGGGTGGCGGGAGGGCACACGGTCCGGCGCGTGGCGATTCCCGCGCCCTCGGGGCCCATCCGGCTGGTGGTGATGGGAGGGGATCCGCGGAGCGTCGAGAAGCTCTACGAATTCAAGGCGGGGCGGCCCTCCGCAGTCTGGCCGGCGCTCTGGTCGGGCGACGCGGTGCTCGTCTCGGAGCCCTACGCCTCCCGCACCGGTGTGGGCGCCGGCTCGGCCGTGCGGCTGCGGACGTCGCAGGGGGACCGGAATTTCCGGGTGATGGGGGTCTTCTACGACTATGCCTCGGACCAGGGGGTGGTGCTGATGAGCCGGTCCACCTACCTGCGGCACTGGAACGATCCTCTCATCTCCGGCTTCGCGCTCGACCTGGCCCCGGGGGCCGATCCGGACCGGGTGGTCGAGCGGCTGCGGGCCACGATCGGAGCGGAGCGGGCGCTGTCGATCCAGTCGAACCGTTCGCTCAAGAAGATCTCGCTGGAGATCTTCGACCGCACTTTCCTGATCACCTCGGTGCTGCGCCTGCTGGCGGGTCTGGTGGCCTTCATCGGCGTCCTCTCCTCGCTGATGGCGCTCCAGCTCGAGCGCGTCCGGGAGCTCGGCGTGCTGCGGGCGAACGGGATGACCCCGGGGCAGGTCTGGCAGCTCGTGACCTCGCAGACCGGCCTGATGGGGCTCGCGGCGGGCCTGCTCTCGCTGCCGGTGGGCCTGACGCTGGCGGCGGTGATGATCTACGTGATCAACCGCCGCTCTTTCGGCTGGACGATCCGCATGGAGCTCAGCCCCCTGGTCCTCCTCCAGGCCCTCCTCCTCGCCCTCGCCGCCGCCCTCCTCGCCGGGCTCTACCCCGCCTATAAGATGGCCCGGACGTCGCCGGCGCTGGCGTTGCGGGAGGAGTGAGACATCCTTCGAGGATGGCTTGACAGGACGTTACGAGTATCCTAGGATCAGACGACAGGAGGGGCTATGAAGACGCAAGCGGACATCTCTGGAAAGAAACTGAGCCGCGGCAAAGCCGGAGGCCCATCGGCTCCCGCCGGCCCGATCCTCCGGGACGCCGCTTGGTGGGCGGAGAAGAAGTGGTTCGAGGAGAACCGCTCTCTCGACTCCCTTTCCCTTTTCGCGAAGTACTTCCAGCGCCTCGGCTAGCGTGGCCCACCCCGTCGAGCCCGCGGCCTTCCTCCGCGAGTTTGTCATCAGCCTCTTCGAGAGCCGGCTCCTCAATGGAGCCATCTCGGTCGATACCTACCACGACCGGGTGGCCGCCATCCGCAAAGACGAAAATTTCGAGTCGCTGAGCTGGCGCCTTTTCAAAGATGCGCCTGAG
>QHVW01000578.1 GCA_003223675.1 Acidobacteriota bacterium | reverse complement strand
CCGCCGCCGCCAGGACGATTCCCAGAGTCCCCATCCAGGCCTGTTTTTGCGTGCTTTCCATACGAGATAGAACCTCCATGAGGTCAAAGAGTGCCGGTGGGGGATCGTAGCACTGTAGTCTCCGGAGCGGTCCCAGGGGACAGGGCCCCGTCTTGCCCCCCACCTCCCGCCCACGCTATGGTTGCCGGGGTGGTACGCGAATGCTGCGCACGACGGTACGAGACTGCCTTTATCTGAATTGGGCCTTTCCGGCCGAGGCCCTGCCGCCGCCGCCGGCGCCGCTGCGGTATCAGCGCCATGTGTGGCAGGGGCGGGACTACGTCTTCGCCTCGGCGCTGCTCTTCCATCAGGACGCCCTCCACTTCACGGCCCTGCCGTCGCTCAAATTCGGGTATCCGCAGCTCAACGTCCGCCTCTACGTGCTGGACGACGAGGGGGTCCCCTCCGCCCTGTTCCGCCGCATGCTGATGCCCGGCTGGGTGGCCCCCGGGGTGCGGCTGATCACCCATCAGCCGGCGGCGCGGGCCCGGCTCCGCTTCCCGCACCCGTCGCGCAACGGCGGCGGCCCCTGGCGGTGGAGCGCCGAGCGCAAGGGGCGGCTGGAGGTGCGGGCCTGGATGGGCTCCCCGGCGGTCGGCGAGGGGCCGCGCCTTGGCTCGTGGGAGGATTCGGTGCGCTACTTCCAGGAGCGGCCCCGCGGCTACGCCCTCGCCTCGGGCGAGTTGCAGCGGATCTCGACCGCCGATCATCCGGCCGTCACCACTTGGCCGATGCGGGCGGAGGTGGAGGGGGACGGCCTGCTGCCGCGCCTGCTCGACCTCTCGCCGGGGACCTGCCTGCCCGGGCTCCACTCGGCCTGGCTCTGCCCGGAGATCCCGATCGTCTTCGAGCTCGGGTTCGTGTTGCGGGTGCCGGCCGCCCCCGCCGCCATGCCCCATCCGGCGGCCGGACGCGTGGTGAGCTTCTTCCGCGGCGATCGCGAGAGTGCCCCGCCCGAGCGGCGCCGGGCCTCGTGCTAGCATCCCGCCGCCATGAATCCGACCCCCCCTTCCGAACGCCGGCCGCAACGCATCGCCGTGCTGCCCGGGGACGGCTCCGGCAAGGACGTGACCGCCGAGGCGGTCAAGGTCCTCGCAGCCGCCGCCGGCACCTGGAGCCTGCCGCTGGAGCTCATTTCTTTTGATTGGGACGCCGACCGCTATCTGAGGACGGGCGAGACGGTCCCCGCGGGCGCCTTCGACGATTTTCGCGACAACTACTCGGCGATCCTGATCGGTGCCTTCGGCGACCCCAAAGTGACGGACAACAAGCACGCCGCGGACATCCTCCTCGGCACCCGCTTCCAGCTCGACCTCTACATCAATCTCCGCCCGATCAGGCTCTACGACGCCCGGGTCTGCCCGCTCAAGGGGCGCACGGAGAAGGACGTCGACCTCGTGGTCTTCCGCGAGAACACCGAGGGGGCCTACGTCAACGTGGGCGGCAACCTCAAGAAGGGGTGGCCGGACGAGGTGGCGGTGCAGGAGGAGATCCACACCCGCAAGGGGGTCGAGCGGATCATCCGCGCCGCCTTCGAGTACGCGGTGGCCCACGGGCGCCGCGAGGTGATGATGAGCGACAAGTCGAACGTGATGCTCTACGGTCACGGTCTCTGGCGGCGGGTGTTCGCCGAGGTGGCGAAGGAGTACCCGCAGATCCAGACCCGGACCATGTTCGTCGACGCGCTGTGCATGGAGATGGTGCTGCGGCCCGAGGGGCTGGACGTGATCGTGACCAACAACATGTTCGGCGACATCATCACGGACCTCGGCGCCGCGCTCCAGGGGGGGCTGGGCGTGGCGGCCTCGGCCAATCTGCATCCCGGCCAGACCTCGATGTTCGAGCCGGTTCACGGCTCGGCGCCGGCGCTGGCGGGCACCGGCAAGGCCAACCCCGTGGGCGCGGTGCTCTCGGCCGCCATGATGCTCGACTATCTCGGCCACCGGGAGGCCGTCCAGGCGGTCGAGGCGGCCGTGGCCCGCTCGATGCGCGAAGGGCAGACCACCCCCGACCTCGGCGGCTCGCTCACCACCTCGCAGGTAGGGGACCTGCTGGCGCGGGCGGTGGAGTAGCCCGTCTTTACCCCTTGACAGACGCATCCTCAACCGCTATCCTCATAGGCGATAAAAGGGCCAGTGACACGAGTACCACAATGCTCTCCTGTTCCTCCGGAACAGGTAGCTGGCCCGGCCTTTTCGTCTCCCTCAGTAGTAAAAAGTCGTGCCTCTAGCAAACAGGTCGTACTCCGATCTGATTTTGTCGGCGATGCGCTGATATGGCGTCGGGTCGGACGACTCCCACTTGCGCTGCACCGCCCAACCGCAGTAGTCGGCGACCTGAAGACAGGCGTCCGACGTCGAGTCCCAGCAGGCTGTCTTGTAGGTTCTGCGGCTCACCTGATTCATCACGCTTCGCACGGTCTCGTAGAACGACTGCCGCCTCTTCTTCCGGCCGCCCAGCGATGCCGAGACGACGAGCATCTCCGTACAGGGGAGGCGTGGGACCACGTAGCTCATCAGGTAGAACCAGACGTGCTGATAGAAGCT
>QHVW01000235.1 GCA_003223675.1 Acidobacteriota bacterium | reverse complement strand
TGGAGGCGAAGACGAGCGCCACCAGGATTCCCCCCAGGGCCAGCGCGGCTGCGGGGAGGGTGAGCGCGTAGAAGGTGGCCGCCGTCTGCGTCTCGTGCCAGCCCGGGATCGCTTTTAGCCAGAGGATGCCGAGCAGGACCGGGATCACCGGCACCGCCATGCGCAGGTACTCCCAGAACAGCCGGTTGACGTAGCGGTACCAGGCCGGATCGAAGGTCAGCGAGCGGTCGGCCTCCACCACCTCGCGCCGCGGCAGCTCGAAGGTGGGATTGCCGAACCACGAGCTGCCGGGCCGGATCTGGCCGGCGTCGGCCACGGTCGAGATCCCCACCAGGATCTCCTCCGGGAGCTCCGCCCCGGCCGGCACCACCACGTGGTTGCCGAGGAACGTGTGGGTCGAGAAGACCGTGCGGGCCGCCGTCAGGGTGCCGCGGTGGAGCCACGGCCGGCCGAGGTAGATACCGTCGGCGAAGAAGCATTCGTCGCCGATCTCGACCAGCTCGGGGACCACCTCCATGATCGTGCTCACCTCGCACTTGCGGCCCACGCGCATGCCGGCCCAGCGGAGCCACCGTGGCCAGAGCAGGGTGCCGCTCAGCGAGTTGCCCGCGGACTCCAGCAGCCGCTCCTTGATGAAGACGGCGAGCGAGGTCCAGCCGTACAGGGGGTAGGTGCCCGGCCGCACCGCGCCCAGCAGGCGGGCGGCGAGCGCCTCCAGGGGCAGCACCAGGGCGAAGCCGGCGGCGGTGATGCCCAGCGCCGCCAGCACCGGCCGCGGATCGGACGACGCGGGGTTGAACGCCGCCAGCCAGTCGATTCCCCAGAAGCGCTGGCAGGCCGCCGCCAGGGCCAGCAGCGGCAGGTAGGAGAGCTCGGCGATCGTCAGACGGGCGAAGAGCAGGGCCACGCCGTGCAGGCGGGCCGGCCACGGCCGCGCGCCGGCCGCGAGGGGCGGAGCGGGCTGCGCCACTCCCAAGAAGGCCGCCGGCACGCCGTGCCAGGTCTCGCCGGCCGGGACCGTGGCGTGGGACGGCACCATCGAGAGAGCGGTGAGCACGGCGCCCTCTTCCATCTCGCTGTCCGGGGCCATCCGTGCCCGGGTGTCGAGCGTGGCGTGGGCGCCGATGGTGATCCTGCCGAAGACGATCTGCTGGTCCTGGAATTCGACCAGCCCCAGGGAGGCGTCGCGGCCGATGGTGGCGCCGTCGCCGATCTCCAGCAGGTCCCAGCCGCCGCTCCGCAAATCGACCCCGCGATGGATGTGGACGTCCCTGCCGATGCGCGCTCCCAGGGCGCGCAGGAAGTAATTCTTGAAGACCGTCCCCTCGATCATCTCCCAGGGGATGGCGCGCGCGGTCTGCTGCACGACCCAGTTGCGCAGGTACAGGCTTCCCAGATAGGGGTGGCGCCCCGGCTCATAGCGGCCGATCAGGAGCTTCTTCGCCGCCACCGCCACCAGGAGCGAGAGCGGCGCGTAGACCCCCAGGGCGCCGAGCGCCAGCGCCGGCGCCAGCAGCAGGAGGGAGGTGGCCCCCAGGTCCCCGGCCACCAGCGGCAGGAGGTAGAAGATCCCGACGTAGGCGGCGATCGAGCCGATGACCAGCTTGGCCAGGATGCAGGCGAGCTGCACGGCGGCCGAGAGCGGCGCCCGCCGGGACACCTGCGGCGCGCTGGGCCGGATCTGCCGGACCGGCGCCTCGCGCGGAGGGGCGCTGGCGATGCGGGCGGCGAGCGCCGCCACGGTGCGCGCCTCGTAGACGTCGCGCACGGTCAGCGCGGCGGTGAGGCCGGTCTTGCGCAGGGCGGAGACCGTCTCGGCCGCCAGCAGCGAGTTGCCGCCGAGGTCGAGGAAGAAATCGTCGAAGATCGACACCGGCGCGCCGCGGCGGAGGTGGTCCGAGAAGGCGCGCGCCACCAGGCGCTCGGCCTCGTCGCGGGGCGCCACCAGCTCGCGCTCCGGCTCCGGCCCCGGCGTGAGCAGGGGGAGGGCCGAGCGGTCGAGCTTGCCGCTGGCGGCCTTCACCGGCAGGTCGAGCAGGAAGCCGAAGCGCGCCGGCACCATCGGCTCCGGCAGCTTGGCGCGCAGCTCCGCCCGCAGTGGGTCGATCTCGGGCGGCGCCGACGGATCGGCGACCAGGAATGCCACCAGCTCCTTGCCGCTCCCTAAGTCCTGCACCGTGCAGGCGGCGGCGCGCACGCCCGGGAAGGCACAGAGCTCGGCCTCGACGGCGGGGAGCTCGATGCGGTGGCCGCGGATCTTGACCTGGGCGTCCGAGCGCCCGATGTAGACCAGGTCGCCGCTCTCCCCCCAGTAGACGAGGTCGCCCGTGCGGTAGATCCGCCCATGGACCGAATGCTCGACGAACTTCTCGCGGGTGAGCTCGGGCCGGTTCAGGTAGCCGCGCGTCACCGCCTGGCCGCCGATGCAGAGCTCGCCGGTCTCGCCGCGCGGCACCTCGTTGAGCTCGGCGTCCAGCACGCAGGCCGTGGCGTTGCGCAGCGGTTTGCCGATGGTGACCGGCTGATTGGCGAAGACCCGCGTGCGCGTCACGGTGACCGTGGTCTCGGTGGGGCCGTAGCCGTTCTCCAGCCAGCGGCCGGGCGCCCAGCGGTCGACGAGGTCGGCGGTGAGCGCCTCGCCCCCCAGGTAGAGCAGGCGCAGGTGAGGCAGCTCCCGCTCCGGGTCGTCGCAGGTGCACATGCGCAGCAGGGTGGGCGGCGGGCAGAAGACGGTGATCCGCTGCTCGCGCAGCCACGACACGAGGTCCGGCCCCAGCCGCACCACGTCGTCGTCCATCACCACCAGGGTGGCTCCGCAGGCGAAGGCCAGCCAGATCTCCTCCACCGAGGAGTCGTAGGCCACGGTGGAATTCTGGCCGACGCGGTCCTCGACCCCGAGGCCGAAGCGCTCGACGTCGGAGAGCGCGAGGTTCACCACGCTGTGGTGCTCGACCATCACCCCCTTCGGCTTGCCCGTGGTGCCGGAGGTATAGATCACGTAGCAGAGCGTCGACGGCACCAGCCACGCCGGCCGTGCGGGGGGCGCGCTCAACGGCCGTCCGGCGGGCGGCTCGACCATCACGGCCCCCTCGGCGGGGAAGCCCAGTGTCTCCAGCAGGCCGAGCGTCTCGTCGCAGACCACGGCGGCGACCGCTCCGGAGTCCTCCAGGATGAACCGCGCCTGCTCGGCGGGCGATCCCGGCTCGACGCAGGTGTACGCGCCGCCGGCCTTCAGCACCGCGAGCTGCGCCACGTAGACCCGGTGGTCCCGGCGCGGCAGGAGGATGGCCACCACGCTCTCGCGGGTGACGAACGGCGCCAGCCGCGCCGCCAGGTCGTTGGCCAGCTCGTCGATCTCGGCGTAGGTGAGCCGCCGGCGGGGGAGGCCACCGGAGGCGGGGACCTCGACGGCGATCTCGCGGGGCAGCCGGCGGACAGAGGTCTCGAAGACCTCGTGCAGGAAGCGAGGCGGCAGGGCCTCGCGAGGTGAGCTGAGCTCGGGGTCGAGGGCGCGGGCCCGTTGGGTCTCTGCGATCATGGGGAGTTTGATTCGGTAGTCCGGGAGACCATAGTATCAGGCATTTACAAGTCGGATACAACTGTTCTGAGTACAATTCCGCCCCCCGGTCGTATTCCCGGATCAGCGATTCCCGGATCGGCTCTCGGATCAGGCCCCGAAGCGCCGGCTGGTGATTCCACTCAACGGTCAGGAACGAGCCCGGATGATACCAGGATTCGCCAGCGTCCAATTCCGCAACTTGTAGCGGCTTTCCGGACAGTTGGAGGCGGAAGAGCTCGGGCAGATAGCGCCGAGAGCTACCTATAGGCTGCTTCTCCGCGATATAGTTTCTTCATGGACTCATCTCCTTGCGAGCTCTGCGGGGGCGAAGTTCCCCTGTCCTGGGAGCGTTGCCCTCATTGCGCGCGCCCCGGGTTGTTTCCGAACGTGAGGGCGGCGCAGGTTCCGGCTGAGCGCGAGGCGCTCCACCGCCGTTACAGTGCCGTGGTCCAAGATGCCGAGCTCCGTGGCGCCCAGCAGGCTGTCGAAGCGTTCGAGATGGCGGCGCGCGGGACCAAAGCGGTCATGGCTCGCTCCTTCCGGGAGCTCGATCGGCTCTCCTCTTCCACCAGAGAGCTCTTCTCGACCTACTACAATCTGGTTCGAGGGGAGACCCGCCTGCCGGATGGGAACGAGTGGGACGAGCTCCGGGCGGTGGCCGACGAGAAGCTCTTTCCAGGCTACAGAGAGCACGTCCGATTCGCTGCCCTCTCCCTGGATGGAGCCGGCTTACCTCATTACGGCGACTGTTCCTTCGTCTTCCGGGAGAGCATGATTGCCCATAGGACCTCGGTCTACGAGGAGAATTCAGCTCTCTTCCTGAAGCAACACGCGTTTGCCCCACCACCGGGTCACCGGGCCACCTGGGAGGAGCGGGCGAAGCTCGCGGTGGCCAAGCACGGAGAAGAGATCGACGCGACCACGTCGCCCGAGCAATTCGCGGGAATGCTCCTCGGGCCGGGAGCGACTCCTGAGGAGGATCGCTTCATCGAGGCTCATATCTGGGGCCCTATGTCGCTACGGACGGTGGAGCGGATTTTGCTGACAAAACCGAGGAAGGGGCAGCGATCGGCCCGCAAAGCGATCCAGGATCGCTTAAAGGGAGTAGGATTGTCCCTGGAGGAGTCTCTGTGACTGGGAAGGTGAACGCTATCGTTTCAGGTCAGTCTGGAGTGGCGATCCTGGCTCACGCCGAGGGTTTGGCGTCTCTTCATGCCGGTCGCGGTACGGAGGTCGTCCGGCGCTCCCCCTCAGAGGCCCGGTTCCTGCTCGGCGATGCGCTAGACCTCCAGGCTCTAGAAAATGTGGAGCTTGAGGAGGTGAGCCGACAGCTCGCTCTCGCCACCGCGCAGATGGATGCCCTCCATGTTGCTTTGCTCCTCTTGGATGGAAGCCTGAGCGCCGACACTCGTCAGGAGGCGGCAGCAGAGCTTCAGGAGCTCATGGAAGACGAGGCGGTCACCGTCTTTGTCGAGAGCGTTCTGTTTGCCCATCCTCTGCCCGCGGACGCCGATCTTCCGGGCGCGTTCGCTGCGTGCTCACAGGAAACAGAACAGACCCGGAGGTTTCTACAAAGGTTGACCTATCTCCAGGACCAAATCACTGCGGTTCACCGCTCTTGGGAAAGGATTCCGATATCGGTCTTCGGAACCGAGGAGGCTCGCGGAAGCGTGCGCTCCGTAGCTGTCCGGGAAGGGCTCTTCCGGAATCTTGTCCTCCGGACGAATCGGGCAGCCATCGAAAAATTGCTGGCCACATTCCAGCACAGATCGGAGATTAACCACGAAATTCTGATCGAATGGGGCGTAACATTCGGGAATCCTCCTTCTCTGGACGATCTGCTCGACAAAAAGGTCATAGAGGAGCTCAAGGCACAGGCACAACTTGCTCAAGGCCGGAAAATGGCTGGGTGAAAAACTGAAATGGCTGGGTGAAAAACTGGACGACGATCCCCTCGCCAAGTACAAGTAAATGTAAGTACCGAAAGAGCCGCAGGAGTGACCCTCACCCCCCGAACCGCCGGCTCACTTTGACCAGCAGCACGTTCACCGGCGGATCGCCGAAGAGCCGCGTCAGGCCGCTCTCCGCCGTGGCTCTCGCGTCCAGGGAGAGCGTGTCCCGCTGGTGATTCCACACGGCGGTCAGGAACGAGCCCGGATGATACTCCCAGCGGAGCACCAGATCGCCGTTCAGGCTCCGCTGGGCGGCGTCGGGGGATGCCACGGGGGTGCCGGGCTCCAAGAGGACGAAGCGCCGCCCGGGGTCCGGATCGCGCGGCGCGGCCAGCCTTTGGTAGGCGTCGTAGCGCCCCACGCTGCTGAACGGCTGCAGGTAGGCCTGGAGCGCCAGCCGGGGGGTGAGGGTGAGGTCGGCGCGGAAGGTGAGCGAGAGGGTCTGCTGGCGCAGGCGGGCCACCCTGGTTTCGGTTCCGTCGCTCCCCACGGGCTGCCAGCCCACGGTGTCGGATTCCCAGGTGATCCCCATTGACCCCTGGAGCTCCTCGGAGACGCGGAGGTTGACCAGCGGCGTCACGCGCAACGACCGCGATCCGCTGGCCGGCTCCTCCCCGGCGCTCACGTCGAGGGTCCCGTACGAGGCCTTGCGCTGGTCGGTGGCGAGCGAGAGCGCCAGGGTGGTGCGCGGCGGCAGGAGCAGCGCCGGTCCGCCGCGCAGCCAGGCGGTGGAGAGCGTCGACGCCTCGCGGGTGGCGGCGAGCTTCGCGTTCCAGTAGTTGCCGGTGTCGATGGAGATCCAGGCGTCGAGCACGCGGGCGCGGGGCTCGCCGGACCAGGTCCATCCCGATCCGAGATCGCTGGAGCCCACGGACCAGGCGCGGATCCGGTGGCCGGGCCGGAAGCTCTGGTATTGCCAGGACCCCGCGAGCAGGAGCCAGTCCGCATTGCGCTGGAAGCCCAGCTCGTTGACGTCGAAGCCCGGGCTCACCGCTCGCGCCGTCAGGTTCCAGAGGAGGCTCCCCGCCACGCGCGAGAGGCGGGTCTCGGCAGCGATCCCCGCGAGGCTCGTGCCGTATGGCGGCCGGGGGAGACCCTGGGCGTCCGGCCGCTGGAAGTAGTGGCTGGGCGATTCCGCCACACGGGCGATCGCCTCTTCGTCGCCGGTGAGGCGGCTCCCCAGCGCCCAGCTCCGCACCTCGTAGCGCCCCTCGTCGAAGCGGTGCTGGATCTCGGCGCCCAGGGCCGCGGCGTCGCTCACCTCCTGGGAGGCGAGCACCGGCCCCAGCCCGGAGCGGTGAAGGTCGGCGGCGAACAGCCCGAATGAGGAATCGCCGTGGCCGAAGCTCCGCACGGCCCGCGCCACCGTGGCGGTCGACCGCGCCTCCACGGGCCACGCCAGCCGGGAGCCGTCCGGCCGGTCGAGCAGGGCCTGCTCGCGATCGGTCTCGGCGGCGAAGACGCCCAGCGTCCAGCCAGCGGCGGTCTGGCCGGAGAGCTTCAGGGCGCCCAGGAGCTCCGTGGCGGTGGGGATCGCGGCCACGGCCGTGCCCGGCGGCAGGTCGCCGCGGGGGGCGCGGCCGACACGCCGCGAGTAGAACGGCGATTCGTCGGCGAACGAGGTCTCCCGCGTGGCGAACGCGAGCCCGGTGCTCATGCGGAAGACGTCGATCCCTTCCAGGAAAAAGGGGCGCTGCTCGGTCTGGAAGAGCTCGAACGCCGTGAGGTTCACCTGTGACGGATCGGCCTCGACCTGGCCAAAGTCGGGGAGCAGGGTGGCGGTAAGGCTGAAGCTCGATCCCAGCCCCACCCTGAGGTCGGCGCCGGCCTGGTTCGAGGATTTACGGGTGCCGGCGGGACCGTCGTTGCCCACCCGCGGCGCCGTGTAGGGGGTCATCTCGAAGCGGTGGACCCGCGCCGGCGCCGGCAGGCGCAGGTCGTTGAAGCGCGACACGAGGCCGCCCAGGCCGGAGTAGCGCGGCGACCAGTTGGACGACTCGCCGCGCGCCGGGCTGTTGCGGTAGAAGTTGATCCCCCAGACGAGGTCGCCGCCGTCCGGGGGGAGGCTGAAGGCGAGCTGCGAGAACGGGATGCGGAATTCCGCCGTCCAGCCGCGCGCGTCCGCGTGCGCCGCCGCCTCCCAGACGGCGTTCCACGAGGAGTCGTAGACCGTGTCGTCGGTCCACAGGCCGTCCACCTGGACCCCGCGCGGGTTGACCCCGAAGGAAAAGGCGGACCGGCGGTCGTGGCGGCTGTCGATCTCGACGAAAGCCCAGTCGGAGACCGTCTCGTCGTCCCGCCGGGCCAGGGGGGTGAGGATCTTCGCCGGCTCGGGATCGAAATAGGTCAATCCCACGTAGATCGCCTCCGCGTCCACCAGCACCCGCGCCTCCGAGCGGAGCGACGCCTCCGCACCCGGCCGCGGCTTGCTCTGGATGAACCCCGTCGCGACCGGCGCCTGGCTCCACACCGGCTCGTCCAGCCGGCCGTCGATCACCGGCGGCGCCCCGGAGATGCGGAGAGCGTCGAGGCTCCGCCGTCCCACCAGCGCCGGATCGCAGCCGCCGGGGGTCGGGCAGGGGGCGGCGTGGACGGCGACGGTTCCGAAAAAAGTCCAAATTGCGATGAGCCGGAGCGGCTTCATGTCGGGGTCTCCTCCTGTGTCATGGAGGAGTTGGAGCGGGTGGGGGGAAAGGTGTCAGGGAACCCTCACCGGAGAGGGAACGCAGTTGAGGCGGCGGTGTGTCTGGCAGGCGTTATCGGTCGGATCCGACGGATCGGTCGGATCGGTCGGATGGCCTCGGGGTGATGAGGGCTCCCGGTGCTACCATCGAGCCGTGGATCGCGACGGCGACGACCTGGTCCCCCTCCTGAAGGCCTACTCCAGGCCCAAGGCGCGACGGGCGCCGCGGCGCAGGACCTGGCGCAGGACACCTTCCTGGAGATTCACCGCTCCCGTCACACCTACCTGCCGCCGCTCCCCGTGCGCCCCTGGGTGTTCGGCATCGCCCGGCATGTCCTGGGACGGCACCGGCGGGCGGCGTGGCGGCGGGCGCGCCATGAGGGGGGTGCTGAATCGGCCGCGGCGGCGGTGGCTCCGGCAACGCCCGCCATCGAGACCCGGGACCTCGCGGACGCCTTGGCGCGCCTGCCCGCCAGCCGCCGGGAGGCCTGGGTGCTCCATCACGTCCACGGGCTCAGCTTCCAGCAGATCGCCGAACGCTTCCGCATCGGCGTGGGCGCCGCGAAGCTCAGGTCGAGCCGGGCGATGCGGGCGCTCCGCGCGGCCCTGGGAGCTGATCCTGAAATCGATCCGGAAAGGCGAGGGACCCGCGATGGCTGACCGGCCGATGATCCCCCCCGGGCTCCTCTCCGCCGTGGAGAGCGACCTCAAGCCGGTGCGCCCGCTCGCCTCGCCGGCGCGGCGGGCGCTGGCGCTGCTCCCCCTGGGGCTCGCGCTCCTCATCGCCATCCCGGCCTTCTGGGGGTGGCGGAAGAACTTTTCGGCGCTGGGGCCGGCGGTGGCCTGGGGCCTCTCGGGATTGCAGGCGCTCGCCGGGCTGCTGATCGTGGGCGCGGCGCTCCGCGAGGCGGTCCCCGGCCGGGAGCTTTCTGGCCGCGCGCTGGCCGCCACCGTGGGCGCCGCGCTGGCGCTCTTCGCCGGCCTGACCTTCGTCACCGAGCGCGTGGCGCCGGCCGTGGTGCCGCCGGGCGTCTGGGTGCGCTTCGCCTGGGAGTGCTTCTGGATGGCCGCGGCGTCGAGCGCGCCCATCCTCGCCGCCGCGGCCTGGCTCGCCGCCCGCGCCCTCCCCACCCGGCCGGCCGTGGCCGGCGCCGTCTACGGCCTGGGCGCCGGCCTGATGGCCGACGCCGGGGTGCGCCTCTTCTGCTGGGTCTCCGCGCCGGCCCACGTGCTCGTGGCGCACGGCGGGGCGATTTTGTTTTTGGCGGCGGCGGGAGCGGGCGCGGCCACGGTGGTGGAGCGGGTCAAGGGGCGGCGGGGCTAGCCCCCGGCACACCCCTTGCTCCCTGCTTTCCGATTACCATGACCCCCACCATGGCAGAGCCCACGACCCAACCGCGCCCCCACGACGAGCCACAACCCCAGGCCGGCCAGCCCGACCCGCGGGAATCCGGGCTCCGCAAGTGGGGGCCCCTGCTCGTCCTCTCGCTGGCGCTGGCGATCATCATCATCGACACGACGCTGCTCAACGTCTCGCTGGAGACGCTGATCCGCGAGCTCCATACCACCCTGCAGAGCCTGCAATGGGTGATCTCGGCCTACTCGCTGACCCTGGCCGCGCTGACCGTCACCGGCGGCCGGCTGGGCGACCTCTTCGGCCGCCGGAAGATGTTCCGGCTCGGCGCCTTCCTCTTCGCCGTGGGCTCCTTCCTGGCCTCGATCAGCCAGTCGATTCCCATGCTCATGCTCGGCGAAGCGATCATCGAGGGGATCGGCGCGGCGATGATGATGCCCGCCACCGCCTCCCTCCTGGTGGCGAAATACCGCGGCCACGACCGCGCCCTGGCCTTCGGCGTCTGGGGGGGCATCGCCGCCGCGGCCGCGGCGGTGGGGCCGATCCTCGGCGGCTACCTCACCACCCACTACAGTTGGCGCTGGGGGTTCCGCATCAACGTCTTCGTGGTGGCCCTGCTGCTGCTCGGCTCGGCCATCATCAGCACCGAGCCGCCGCGGCGGCAGAGGAAGCTCGACTACGGCGGCGTCCTGCTCTCCGGGCTGGGGCTGCTCGCGGTCGTCTTCGGGGTCATCGAATCGTCCTCCTACGGCTGGATCCACGCCCTCAAGCCGTTCGCCGTGGCGGGATGGCAGCTCGACCTCGGGGGCCTGTCGATCGTGCCGTTCGCGATCCTGCTGGGGATTCTGATCCTCGCCGGCTTCGTGCTCTGGGAGCGGCGGGTGGAGCAGCGGGGCGGCACGCCGATCGTCTCCCTGCGCATCTTCCGCAACCGCGGCTTCGTGGCCGGGGCCTCGGTGGTCGGCGTGATCATGCTCAGCCAGAACGGGATGGTCTTCTCGCTGCCGGTCTTCCTGCTGTCGGTGCGCGGCCTCGACGCCTTCCACACCGGGCTCACCCTGCTGCCGATGCCGGCGATGCTGTTCCTGTTTTCGCCGGGCGCCGCGGTGCTGTCGAAGTGGATCCCGCAAAAGCGGCTGGTGCAGGCCGGGCTGGCGGTCAACTTCTTCGCCCTGCTGGCCATGCGGTGGGCGATGGGGGTGGACACGCCGCTGATGGCCCTGGTTCCCGGCCTCGCGCTCTACGGCCTGGGAATGGGCCTGGTGCAGTCGCAGATCAACAACCTGACGCTCTCGGCGGTGCCGGTGGAGGAGGCGGGGGAGGCCTCGGGGATCACCAACACCTTCCGCCAGGTCGGCTCGTCGCTGGGCGCGGCGATCATCGGCGCGGTGCTCCTCACCGCGATCGTCAGCGATCTCCAGACGGTGGTGCAGACGAGCCCCCAGATCCCGCCCGCCGCCAAGCCCGGCATCGACCGCACGCTGCGCCAGCAGTCCTCCAGCCTCGCCTTCGGAGCCGGCGGGATGTTCGACCGCCTGCCGCCTCCCCTGCGTGACGAAATGAATCACGCCCGCCGCGTCGCCACCACGGACGGCAACCGCAAGGCCCTGCTCTACGGCGCCGGCTTCGTGCTCCTGGGGCTGCTGGTGTCGACCCAACTCCCGCTGTGGGCGGAAGGGCAGATGGGGAGGCGGGAGTAAGAATTTAAGGACCCAAAGGACCCAAGGGACCCAAAGGACTTCAAGGACGAGAAGCCTTGTCCTTGCAGTCCTTTTTGTTCTTTGGGTCCTTTTTTCCTACGGCAGCACTGTGATCACTCCCATCATGGGAGTGCCGAAGTTGCCGTCGTCCGCCTGAATGCCCCCGTCGGGCCCGGGGGCCGTGGGCTGGTGGTGGGCGTCGAGGTGGGAGTGGAAGCGGCAGTAGTAGACGAACGTGCCGGGAGCGTTGAAGCGGAGGGTGAACGTCCCGGGCTTGCCGCCGTTGTTGTCCGTCCCCTTGAGCAGGATGTTCAGGCCGAACCGGCCGGTGGTGTTGAGGAAATCGTCGCTCACCACCGTATGGTCGTCCGTGTCCATGTTGATCCATTTCACCGAGTCACCCACGTGGACGGTCTGCGCGAACGGCGTGAACCGGTCCTCCTCGGGGACGATGACCTGGAGATGCGCGGCTTTTTCCGCTTCCGCGGCGCCGCCGGGATGGGGGACGAGGGAGAGGCAGACGGCGAAGAGGAGGATCGCGAACGGGAGCCTACGTGTGAGCCCGAGATGCATGAGAGACCTCCTTTCAAAGAAGTGCGTGTGCGGTGCGAAGCTCCGCGAAACGTAAGTCCTCACGAAGAGGGGAAACGTTCAGTGGGGCCTACCTCTCCGTGCGGCTTTCCCACCAGGGCGGACGTTCCGAACAGACCCGTGCCCATTGGAACGAGGAAATTGTTTGCAAAAAGGAGGCCCGGCCCTGTGCTGAGGCTTCCGGCGAGCGTATGCTGGAGAGGCACGAGCCGAGCGAAATCGATCCCGTTGGCCCGTCTGCTCAAGGCCCTCGGGAGGGTCCATTGAAGGAGGCGCGCCATGGCCGCCAGGAAACCTCCACTCCCGCCCTATGACCTGGTCGTGATGGCGGCCTCCTATGGCGGCCTCCACGCGCTCAGCGAGATACTCGGCGGCCTGCCGTCCGATTTCTCGGTGCTGTTGGCGATCGTCCAGCACCGGACCGTGAAACCGCCGAACCTCCCCCTGGGGGAGATCGCCCCCGCGCTCTGCCGCCTGACGCGGGCGGCGCCGCTCTGAGCGGACGACACCGCAATCCATAACGTTCCGCCGCTCGCGGACGCCTCTTTTGTAAAGACGTTGCTATTAATTCTACTTTGTCAGATTTCGAGCGCCCTCTCGCCCGGGCATGAATGCCCGGGCTACGCTTCAACCGAAAAGCCGGGTGAACCCGGCTCCTGGAGGAGCGGCTCGGACTTCGGAGCCGGCTTCAGCCGGCTTTTCGTTTCCCACGTAGCCCGGGCATTCATGCCCGGGCGGGGGCGGGCCGGGCAATCTGACAAAGTAGAATTAAGATAGAGGACGTTCCGATTGACGGAGAAACCGAAGCTGCGCTTTGCCGGAGGTCTGTCATGAAGCCTTCCGCTCTGGCCCTGGTCCTCCTCGTGACCCTGCTTCCAGGGATCCCCGCCGCCGGGGCGGCGGACGAGCCGGGCGAGATCCTGCTGCCCGGCCAGGTCCGCGAGCGGCCGATCGCGGCCGGGGAGGCGCCCCACGTCTACCGTGTCGAGGTGACGGACGCTCCTCTGCTCGTCAGCGTCGAGCAGCGCGGCATCGATCTGGTGGTCGCGGCGCGGGGGACGGCGGACCCGAACCCGCTCGTCAGCGACGGCCATAACGGCCGCTGGGGTCCGGAGATCCTGCTGCTGCGAGCCCCGGGCAGCTACCGGATCGAGGTCCGGCCCGGGGTGCCGTCCGCGCCGCCGGGACGCTACGGGATCCAGGTGGAGGCGCTGCCGGATGGAGAGCCGCGCGCCACGGCCCTGCGAGCCATGAGCCGCGCCGCCCAGATCCTCGTCCGAGACGCCGAAACCTACCGGCAGGCCCTGGCCGCCTATCGCGAGGCCCTGGCGGCTTGGCGCGCCCTCGGCGAGCAGGGCTGGGAGGCCGAGGCCCTCCAGGCCCTCGCCGCGCTGGAGGCGGATGCGAACGACCTGCCGGCGGCGAAGGAGGATTACGGGAAAGCCCTGGAGCTCTGGCGCGATCTCGCCGCGCCACGCCGCGAGGCCGCAATCCTGCGAGGTTTCGGGATAGTCCACCAGAAGGCGGGCGAGTACGGGGCCGCGCGCGAGGCGCTCACGGCATCCACGGCTCTCTGGCAGAGCCTCGGCGAGCGCTTCGACGAAGGCATGTCCCGCGTCGAGATCTGTGCCCTCGAGCACACGCTCGGCAACCTGGCCGTGGCGCTCGCCTGCTATGAGGAGGTCCGCACGCTCTTCCATGAGGCCGGCGACGGCAGCCAGGAGCCGCGGGTGCTCAACAACCTCGGCGGCCTCTACGACCTGCTGGGGGAGCCCGACGCCGCGCTGGAGAAGTACGAGCAGGCCCTCGCCCTGCGTCACGCCCGGGGGAACCGCCCCGGCGAGGCCCAGACCCTGAGCAACATCGCCATGATCCACCAGGTCCGGGGCGAGTGGCAGGAGGCGCTGCGCCTCTACACCCAGGTGCGGGAGATCCTGTCGTCCCTGGACGAACGCTCGCTGGAGTCGGCATGGCGCAACAACACCGGCTACATCTACCTGACGCTGGGAGAGCCGGAGCGCGCGCTCACCCTCCTGGAGGACGCCCTGGCCCTGTGGCGCCGGATCGGCGCTCGCCGGGAGGAGCTGACCACCTTGAACAACCTCGGCGACGCCTGGCGTAGCCTGGGCGAGCCGAAGAAGGCGCTGGATTCCTACCAGCAGGCCCTGAAGCTGGCCAGGGCCCAGGAAGACCCCTGGCAGGAGGCGATCACCGAGCTGCACCTCGGCGAGATCCATCTCGACCTGGGGGAGCCCGCCGCCGCGCTCCGCGAAATCGAGCCGGCGCTCCGGTACATGCGGGAGAAAGGCTTCCGGCGGTGGGACATGCGGGGCCTGGAGCTCCAGGGCCGCGTGCTGGCCCTGGCGGGCCGGCCGCGGGAGGCGGTGCTCGTCCTGCGGGATGCCCTGGCCGGCCGCCAGGCGCTCGCCGATCACGCCGGTGAGGCCGGGGCGCTCCGCAGCCTGGCCGCGGTGGAACGGTCCCTCGGAGCGGTCGAGGAGGCGCGCGTCCACGCCGCGGCCGCCGTGGCCCTGGTGGAAGAGCTGCGGACCGGTTTCGCCAGCCTGGGCTTGCGCGCCTCCTTTCTGGCCAGCCAGCGCCGCGCCTACTCGCTCCTCATCGATCTCCTCATGGACCGGCATGCCGCCGATCCCAAAGGCGGCCACGACCGGGAGGCCTTCGCGATCAGCGAGCAGGCCCGCGCGCGCAGCCTGCTGGACGCCCTCCACGCTGAGAGCTCCGGAAACGCCGTCCCCGCCGAGCTCCGGGCCCGGCGGCAATCCCTGCGCTACCTCCTGAGCGCCAAGGCCGATCAACAGCTCCAGCAGAGCGGCGGGGCCGAGGCGCTGGAACGCGAGATCGCGGCGCTCCTCCTCGAGCTCGACGGTGTGGAAGGGGAGATCCGCCGGTCCGATCCCCACTATGCGGCTTTGAGCCAGCCTCAGCCGCTCAGCCTTGCGGAGACTGCCGGCCTGCTCGGTCCCGACACCCTGCTGCTCGAATATTCGCTGGGCGAAGAGCGCAGCTACCTCTGGGCGGTCAGCGCCGAGGGGCTCCGGAGCTATGTCCTGCCGCCCCAGCGGGAGATCGAAGCGCGGGCCCGCCAAGTCTACGAGGGGCTCCGCACGGTGGAGGCCGGGGCCGGCCGCCGGCCGGAGACGGCGGCGGAGCTGAGCCGGATCCTGCTGGGTCCCGTCTGGAGCCGGGCGGCCCGCTTCCATCGCCTGGTCGTGGTGCCGGACGGCGCGCTCCACCTCCTGCCGTTCGGCGCCCTGCCCGTCCCCGCTCCGGGGAAGGGGTGGAAGGACCCGCAGGGCCTGCGCCCTCTCCTCGAGCCCATGGAGGTGGTCTACGTCCCCTCGGCGACCACCCTGGCGGTCGAGCGGCGGCGGCTGGAGAAGCGTCCGCCGGCGCCCAAGTGGGCCGCCGTGCTCGCCGATCCGGTCTTCACCGCCGACGATCCACGCCTGGCCGGCCACCCGTCCGCCGCCCGTTCGCAGCCTCCGGCGTCCACCCGGAAAGAGCCGGCGCGGAGCGCGAAGGAGCTGAGCCTGCTCCCGGCGCGCTGGGACCGCCTGGCGTCCTCCCGGGACGAGGCGGAGATGATCGCGCGCCTGGCCCCCAAGGGCCAGGTGTGGACCGCGCTCGACTTCGCGGCCAACCGCGACGCCGTGCTCTCCGGAGACCTCCGCGACTACCGCGTCCTCCACTTCGCCACTCACGGCGTCGCCGATGCCCGGACCCCGGAGCTGTCCGGCCTGATGCTCTCGGCCGTCGATGCTTCGGGGCGGCCGCGCGAGGGCTTCCTCGGCCTGTCCGACCTCTACGATCTCGATCTCACCGCCGACCTGGTCGTCCTCTCCGCCTGCCAGACCGGCACCGGCAAGGAGGTCCGCGGCGAGGGGCTCATGGGGCTCACGCGCGGCTTCCTCTACGCCGGTGTGCCGCGGGTGGTGGCGAGCCTCTGGAAGGTCGAGGACCGGACCACGGCGGAGCTGATGTCCCGTTTCTATCGCGCCCTGTGGGTCCAGCGTTTGAGCCCGGCGGCCGCCCTGCGCGAGGCCCAGCGGTCCCTGCGCCGCGATCCGCGCTACCGCGCTCCCCACTCCTGGGCCGGGTTCGTCCTCCAGGGAGACTGGCGCTGAGCGATCTTTTCATCCGGTGAGATAACGGGCGCCCTCGCGACAGTCCTGGAGTATCAGAAAGGAGCTGACACCATGTCAGAGCTGAGTGAAAGCTGGACGATCTATACCTCGAACGAAAACAATATTTTGGTGGATGACACTCTGGTGTTCGAGTCGACCGATACCTTGGCCGGTATCGTCAGAGTGGGCGGCATTGAATGGGGTTCGTGGACCGGGAGTGCCTTCCCACCCTCCATCGTGACCCACGACGGTCAGCCATACTGCCTTCAGTTCGACCCGGCCACCGCAAGCACTCGAGAAAAGGTGACCTGCAGCCTCGACGTTGCCAGCAGTGGCAAGGGCAGTGCTCCGGAAACTCCGGGCTTCGAGGGGTCGGAGGAAACTCAGTGCTCCGAGGTGCCGTGGGAAATTCCGTGTGGCGAGGTACAGGGCTCTTCCGGGGCGGCGCTAGGAGGGAGCGGTTAGTCGTCCGCTCTCTAGTAGGGCGACTCGACGAGCCGGGACATGAGCTTCAGGAGATTTTCAATGTCGCGCGCCGCGCCAAGGCCGGTCCTGCCAATCCCGAGGTATGATACGGAATCTCCTCGGAAGATTTCCGGCACGGCCGGTCCGAGGCGCGGTGCGCGCCATGAGGACGGATGCGGGACTCGACCCCGGCGAGGCGGAGATTGCCACCGACCTCGTCCGGCGGATCGCGGCGGGCGATGCCTCCGCCGAGGAGGCGCTCGTCCTGCGCTACAGCCGGGGCATCCTCTATCTGCTGCGCCGTCTGGGCGCCCCGCCGGATCTCGCCGAGGATCTGCACCAGGAGACCTTCCGCAT
>QHVW01000577.1 GCA_003223675.1 Acidobacteriota bacterium | reverse complement strand
CGGGGGAAAATTCGGGCGGGGGGGACCTTGTTGAGGCGGTATCCGTCTGATCCGTCTGATCCGTCGGATCGGTCGGATGGCCTCTCGCCTCCCTTTCGGGTAAAATGCCGATCCAGCATGAAACAGACAAAGTTGTGGACACTGACGTTGTTGGCGGTGTTGCTGTGCGCAGCCGCCGCGCAGCCCGACGTCGCCGGCCCGGCCGAGGAGGCCGCCGCGCTCACCGGCACGACGGGGTGCATCAAGACCCGTCCCACCTGCGTACCCCCCAAATACACGCCGGACCCCCTGAACTATCTCCAGGGCCCGGAGCCGATCCAGCAGACCAACGGCGACGTGACGCTGCTGGTGGGAACGGGACGGTGCTGCGTCGGCACGCGGCACTGGGAGGGCCTCTTCTCGTTGAACTATCCGGCGGCCAACCGGAACGCGACGCCCCGGTTCCGGGGTCTCTGGGCCACCAACGACTTCTCCCGGCTGCCGAGCCGGAAGGAGGGGGAGATCGGCTTCCCGTCGGCGATGTTCTATGGCGGCAAGTGGCGGATCGGGCTGACCACCGCGTTCCTGCCCTTCCACGTGCCGGACCGGGATCGGATGAGCCGGCTGGACCTGGTGGACCTGGTGGCTCGCGCGACCCCTTCCCAGGTCACCAATCTCTGGATCAAGCCGATCGATCCCAAATGCCAGGGGGTCGCCAGTTGCCCCGGCGACGGCAGCGGCCTCGATCCCGTCCTGACGATGCACCCCAACGGCGACCTGTACGCCTACCACCGGGACGGCAACGATCCGGCGTGCCCGTCGGGATACGTGCGGCACCGCGTGGCCGCGGACATGTCCATCGTCGGCGCCAACCCCGACGGCTGCATCCGCTTCGAGGGCCTCACGGGGGCGCCGAGCCTGATCTCCGACATCGCCCGCACCCGCGACGGCAAGATGGTGCTGCTGGCGGCGAGTCTCACCGCCCGCGGCTCGTCCATCGTCGAGTGGGGCTCGGAGGGTGCCGCGAGCGACATCGGCTTGAGCTGGCGGCCGACCGGCCGCCAATGGGCCGCGCCGCCGCATCCCCAGGCTCCGGCCTGGGGCTACTTCGTGCGGGACGCCGCCTTCCTCAAGGACTCCAGCCGGATGGTCATCGAGCCCAACGTGGTGGTGGCGCAGATCTCGGACGGCCAATCGTATGAGGAGATGGTCGACGCCTCCCTCGGGCGCTGGTATCTGTACTACTGGGCCGACGAGGGCGCGGCGCTGCCGCCGACCTTCGGCGGTCCCGCCAACGCCTGCGCCTTCCAGGGCACGCTGGAGAGCGCGAGCTGTACCGAAGCCCACGGCTGGGCCTGGGATCCGATGTTCCCGACGAAGCCGACCAGCGTCGAGGTGCTGGTCGACGGCGTCTACAAACAGACGATCCCGGCCAACATCTTCCGGCAGGACTTGTTGACGGCCGGCCGCGGCGACGGCCGCCACGGCTTCTCCTGGCCGATCCCCGCCGCGCTCAAGGACGGCAGGCGCCATCGCATCACCGTCCGCTTCGCGGAATCGGACTCCACGGACCTGCTGGCGGGGAAACCGGCGATCAGTTGCCGGTAGAGCGGCCCGTCATCCCACGGCCGGCTCGCCCTGATCCAGAGCCCGGTTCATCCCCTGCACGATCGCGTAGACCTCGGGCCGGGTGAGCTTGGAGCCCGGCCCCGCCTGCTCGATGCGGTCGAGGGTGGCGGTGGCGAGGCGCACGGGCAAGGCGACGAAGGCCACCAGGCCCCGTTCGGCGCCCGCGCTCTGGAGAGTGAGCACGTACTCGCGGGCCTCCTGGAGGTCGCGCCGGGCGAGCGCCATCACCTCGACGCGATCGACGCCGTCCGGGAGGTAGCGGCGCCCTTCCGTGGCGTCCGCGGCCGAGTCCTTGAGGATGTTGACGAGCTGGAGCCCTTCGCCGAAGCCGCGCGAGCGCTCGCGCAGGGGGAGGGCGACGGCGTCGAGGTGGGGCCGGCCGAGCAGGAAGAGCTCGGTCAACAGCTCGCCGACGATCCCCGCCACCACGTAGCAGTAGGCCTGGAGGTCCGGGACGTCCCGCAGCCGCAGCTCGCCGTGGTCGTCGGTGCGGGAGACGAACCCTGCCATGCCGCGCGAGGTGCGCAGGACGTGCTCGCGGATCATCGCGACCGCCTCGGGCGAGAGGGCGAAGAAGGAGTCGAGGACGAAGGGGAGCGCGGCCAGCAACTCCTGGTAGCCGAGCTGCTCGCACGGCACCTCTTCGGCCCAGCGGCGGGAGACCTCCTCGATCTCCTCCCGGCCGGGGTTCGCCAGCAGCTCATCGAAGCGGGCGAGCGCCTCGACGCGCAGGGAGCGCGGCCAGCTCGCGGCGTCCTCGAAGGTGTCGGCGACGCGGAACAGGAGGTAGGAGAGGGTCACCTCCAGGCGCGTGGGCTCGGGAAGCAGGGGGATGGCGAGCGCGAACGTGCGGCTCGTCGAGATGAGAAGCTGCTCCAGGTCGGCCATCCGCCCCTCGCGCTGTTCGGTCCTCACTGGCACGGGGGAGAGGATAGCAGAGCTCGCGGGCCCGCCTCTCCCGTCCCCTCCCGCACCGGGAGAAGGGCCAGGGGTGAGGGCCCGATTTGACAGCCTCGTCCCCACCCCTCTAGCATATGGACCCCGCGCGAGGGGAGGTTTGGTCTGCCTCTGTGGGCCGCCGGCGGGTAGGCCGGCCCCTGAAATACGCCCCGAGTGCTCTCCGGAGGTTCCGCCAGTATATAATGCCGGCATAGATGCCGACGCGTGTATAACCAGCGGTTTTCACCCCGGTCGGCGGAGCTTCTCTGGCCGTCGACGAGTGAGGACGCGAGACGATGGGAGCGGCGCCTTGGGCTGATGCCCCGGGAGGGCTCACCGGTCGGGCCTTTCGTACACGCCGAGGTCGACCAGGGATGACCCGGAGAGGACGCGGATTATGGAGATCACAGAGGTCAAGGTCTTTCCGATTCAAGAAGAGAAAC
>QHVW01000234.1 GCA_003223675.1 Acidobacteriota bacterium | reverse complement strand
AACCCACCCAGAGCAGGAAGGGGAGGGCGAACTTGAACGCCAGGTCGAGCACGTGGTAGGTGAGCCCCCAGAAGTTGCGGGAGAAGGCGCCGTAGTGGGCCGCGCTCCAGGGCCCGAGCTGCGTGGCGTAGGTGAACTTGACCAGGAAGAAGATCAGGAAGATATCGAAGAAGATGGTGATCAGGAAGGCCCAGCCGAGGCTCTCCAGGCGGCGCCGCCAGGGGATGGCCGGCACGGCGAGGAACAGCACGCCGAGCATGATCAGATGGAAGTGGACGTCCGTCACCCGGAAGGAGTGGACCAGGCTGGTGGCGGGGGGGAAGTCCCGCCGCGAGACGTAGGCGAAGTGGTTGTCCTTGCGCAGCAGGTCCGTCACGCTGGGGTACTCCGTGAGATGGACCAGGTTCTGGGCGCTCCCCAGCAGGAACCGGTTGTAGACCGGCGCGAGCAGCGTCCACAGCAGGGCCACCGGCACCACCCAGAGCAGGGCGTTGCGGATGAGCCGGAGGGCCCAGCTCGGGCGCGGGATCGGAGCGGCCTTTGTGGAAGCCATCAGGCGGCCGGCTCGGCGGGCGGCGTGGCGAAGCGGTTCGCCCAGAAGATCCAGAGCATCACGCCGAACAGGATGACGATCGTCTGCCAGATCACCGTGTGCGAGGTGTCGAAGATCTTCGGGAAGTAGACGCCGGTCAGGAAGAGCACCAGCACGCGGATCAGGTTCACCACCTGGATGGCGATGATCCCCAGCCCCAGGCCGGCCAGACGCGACTTCCACGAGGCCGGGAAGGCGAGGACGGCGGCGAGGAAGATCAGCATCGCCTCCACCCCGTTGCAGCCGTTGCGGATGTTCACCGCGAACCGCGGGCTGCGGATGACCGTCCCCGCCATCGTGACCTTCTGGCCGAGGAGGTTGAGCACCGCGCCGCTCGTGCGGGCGATGCCGGCGGTGAGGGGCTCGATCGCGTGGTCGTTGACCCAGTTGAGCGAGATCAGGCTGAATCCGGCGCCGAGCAGCACGGCGAAGAGGATGAGGAAGGTCAGCTCCCGCCGGTTGCGGCGCCAGAAGGGGACCTCCTCGGCGGCCGGAGGCTTCTTCGGGGATACGGGGGTCTTGCGGGCCATACGGTGCGCGATTCCAAGATTGAAGACTGAGAGGAGACGGCATAGGATGCCGCGGATCTGGAGCAACCCCCGCCGATGGCCAAGAACCTGACGCCGAAGACGACGATCCTCGACGCCAAGCAGATGGCCCGGATCATTCGCCGGATGGCGGGGGAGATCGCCGAGCGCCATCATGGCAATCTCGGCTCGGTCCTCCTGGCCGGCATCCGCACCCGCGGCGTCCCGCTCGCCGAGAAGATCGCCGCCGAGATCGAGCGGATGGAGGGAGCCAAGCTCCCCGTCGGCATCCTCGACATCACCCTCTATCGCGACGACCTCTCGACCGTGGGCCCGCAGCCGCAGGTCAAGGGGACCCATCTGCCGCGATCGATCGACGACTGCGCGGTCATCCTTTGCGACGACGTCCTCTACACCGGCCGCACCGTGCGTGCGGCGCTCGACGAGCTGATCGACTTCGGCCGCCCCCGCATCGTGCAGCTCGCCGTGCTGATCGACCGCGGCCACCGCGAGCTGCCGATCCAGGCCGATTTTGTGGGCAAGAAGGTCCCCACCTCACAAAGCGAGATCATCGAGGTCTCCTTCCTCTCGACCGACAGCACGGAGCAGGTGCGCATCCTGGAGCGGCCGACCGCCAAATGACGCCGGAGACCCCCATCCGCTGGCGGCGTAAGGACCTGCTGGGGATCGCCGAGCTCTCCCCGGCCGAGATCGAGCTGATCCTCGACACCGCCGAGTCGTTCAGCGAGATCGGCGAGCGGGCGATCAAGAAGGTCCCCACGCTGCGTGGCAAGACGGTGCTCAACCTCTTCTTCGAGGCCTCCACCCGCACCCGCTCGAGCTTCGAGATCGCCGAGAAGCGGCTGTCGGCCGACAACATCAACTTCTCGACCTCCGGCTCGTCCCTTGAGAAGGGGGAGACGCTGGTCGACACGGCGCTCAACCTCCAGGCCATGGCCCCGGACCTGGTGATCATCCGCCACGCTCACCCCGGGGTCCCCCACATGCTGGCGAAGCGGATCAAGGCGGGGGTGATCAACGCCGGCGACGGCGCGCACGAGCATCCGACGCAGGCCCTGCTCGACGCCTTCACCATCCGCCGCCACAAGGGGAGGCTGGCCGGGCTCAAGGTGGCCATCCTCGGCGACATCGAGCACAGCCGGGTGGTGCGCTCGAACATCCATCTGCTCAACAAGATGGGCGCCAAGGTGACGATCGGCGGGCCGCGCACGCTGATGCCGGTCGAGATGGAAGCGATGGGCGTCGAGGTGGCCTACACGCTGGAGGATGCGATCCGCGACGCCGATGTGATCATGATGCTGCGCGTGCAGCTCGAACGGCTGGGGCGGATGGCTTTTCCGTCGGTCAAGGAGTACTTCCAGCTCTTCGGCCTCACCACCGCTCGCCTCGCGGCGGCCAGGGACGACGTCATCATCATGCACCCCGGACCGATGAACCGCGGCACCGAGATCGCCAGCGAGGTGGCGGACGGCCCCTACTCGGTGATCCTCGAGCAGGTCACCCACGGCGTCTCGGTGCGCATGGCCATCCTCTATCTGCTCTCCGGCGTGCACGAGGAGACCGTCTAGTATGTCCCCCTATCAAGGGAAGCTGCTGATCCACGGCGGCCGGGTGATCGATCCCAGCCAGGACCTCGACGAGGCGCTCGACCTGCTGATCGAGGACGGCCGGGTGGCCAGGCTCGACGGCGCGATCAAGAAACCCAAGGACGCCGAGACCTTCGACGCCGCGGGCCTGGTGGTCGCGCCGGGGCTGATCGACATGCACGTCCATCTGCGCGAGCCGGGGCAGGAGTACAAGGAGACGGTGCGCACGGGCACCATGGCCGCGGCGGCCGGCGGCTTCACGGCCGTCGCCTGCATGGCCAACACCGATCCGGTGAACGACAGCCGGTCGGTGACCGAGCACATCCTGCTGGAGGCGCAGCGTCACGGTTTCGCCCGGGTCTATCCGATCGGCGCCATCAGCAAGGGGCTTCTGGGAGAGGAGCTGGCGGAGATCGGCGAGATGGTGCGCGCGGGCGCGCGGGCGGTCTCGGACGACGGCAAGCCGGTGATGAGCTCCGAGCTGATGCGCCGCGCCCTGCTGTACGCCCAGCACTTCGACATCCCGGTGATCCAGCACGCCGAGGACCTGACTCTCACCGGCAGCGGCGTGATGCACGAGGGGGTGTGGTCCACGCGGCTGGGCCTGCCGGGCATCCCCGGCGCCTCCGAGGACGTGATGGTGGCGCGCGACCTCATTCTTGCGGAAGATACGGCCGGCCGTTACCACGTCGCCCACCTCTCGACGGCGCGCAGCCTCGACATGGTGCGGCGGGCGAAGAGCCAGAAGATCAACGTCACCTGCGAGGTGGCCCCGCACCACCTCATCCTCACCGACGAGGAGGTGGCGAAGAGCGGCTTCTCGACCAACACCAAGATGAAGCCCCCGCTGCGCTCGGAGAAAGACCGCGCGGCGCTGCTGAACGGCCTCGCCGACGGCGCGGTGGACTGCATCGCGAGCGACCACGCGCCGCACCACGCGGACGAGAAGGACGTGCAGTTCAGCGTCGCCCCGTTCGGCATCGTGGGGTTGGAGACCACGCTCAGCCTCTGTCTCGACCGCCTGGTCCGGCCGGGGATCCTGAGCCTGCCGCGCCTCGTCCATCTCCTGTCGACCGGCCCGGCGCGGGTGCTCGGCGTGCCCGGTGGTACCCTGAAGGAAGGAAGCCCGGCGGACGTCACGGTCTTCCATCCCGACGCGGAGGTCACGCTGAGCAAGGCCTCCTTCCGCAGCAAGGGGAAGAACACGCCTTTTGACGGGTGGAAGCTGCACGGCCACCCTGTAGCAACGTTCCTCGAAGGCCGGCGGACGCTCGACGGCTGACGCTGCGTCTCAGGCCGTCTTTGGCTCAGCCTCGGCTGTGCGCCGATCGTCCTTGATCAGCCGGTCTCTATACTGCTCCTGCAGCTCCATGTAGTAGGCGACCAGCTTGGACGGATCATGATCGAAGCGCGCCGAGATGCGGTGCCGGACCTCGCGCACCTCGTCAATGACTGGATCGTTATGACGCTGTCTCATCTTCTCCCACCATACCGCAATCCCTCTTCCCTTGGTCTACAATCTCGGGCTCCAAGGAAGGAAGGACATGACTAATAAAACCTTGACGATCATAGCTCTGGCGGGACTGCTGGCCGCGCGGATTCCCTCGTGGCCGCCGAGAAGGCCTTCGCCCAGATGGCGGCGGAGAAGGGGACGCGCGACGCCTTCCTCGCCTTCTTGGCCGACGATGGGCTGGTGTTCCAGCCCGATCCGGTGAACGCCAAGGAGGCATGGAAGGCCCGCCAGCCTTCGCCGGCCCTTCTCTCCTGGTATCCGATCCACTCGGAGGTCTCGCTGGCTGGCGACCTGGGCTTCAACACGGGGCCTTTCGACTACCGGGAGAAGCGTGAAGACAAGCCGGTGGTCTTCGGCCAGTTCGCAACGATCTGGGCGCGGCAGGCCGACGGCTCGTGGAAGGCGGCGATCGACCTCGGCACGGCCACGCCCGAGCCCCCCTCGCCGGTGGCCCCGGCGATCGCCCTGGCCGGCCCCGCCAAGGTGGAGGTGACCGCTCTCCCCACGGTCGACATGAAAACGGCGCTCACCGCTCTGCTGGACGCCGACCGCGCCTTCGCCACGGCCACCCAGGAGAAGGGGAGCGCCGCGGCCTATGAGCCGCTGCTGACCGACGACGTCCGCCTGGTGCGCGCCAGCCGGCAGCCGACCCTCGGCAGGGAGGCGGCCCGGGCGCTCCTGGCGGAGAATCCGATGCCGACCACCTGGGAGCCGCTCGGCGGCGGCGTGGCCCGCTCGGGGGACCTCGGCTACACCTACGGTTTCGTGAAGCGGCACGAGGACGGCCCGGAGAGCGCCTGGATCAACACCTCCAACTATCTCCGCGTCTGGCGCAAGGAGAAGGACGGCCCCTGGAAGCTGGCCTTCGAGGTCTTCAGCCCGCGGCCCAACAAGCCGAAATCCTGATGTCCGCACCGGGCCGGGCCTTCCTGCTCCCGCTCTTCCTGATCGCCCTCGCCTGCTCGCAGGGGGGCGAGGCGATCACCCAAGACCCGGCCCCGGCAGCCCCTCCACCCAAGCCCGCCGTCCTCGCCGTCCGCGCGGCGGGCGATCTCGCGGTCCAGATCCGGGAGAGCGGGTTCTTCCGCTGGGGCGTCCCCCGTCTCCCCGGGCTCAAGGTCGAGGTGGGACCGCGGGCGTCCGGCGACGCCGTGGTCTGGGTGGACGCGCTGCCAGCCTCGCGCGAAGTGGTCGATCTGGTCAAGGGGCTGCCCGTGGAGCTCGGGCCTGCGATCGTCCTCGGAGGCACCCGTTACGGGGAAACAGGCCAGGCCGTGGCGCTACGGATTCCCGAAGTGGCGAAGCCGACCTGGGTGGTGGCCGGTCCGCCGGGGGAGGGGCTCACCAATCTGGCGGACGAGGTGCTCTTCCGCGTCGCGGCCGCGATGACCGGCCTGCGCCGGGGCCGGCGGGGCGCTCCGCTCGACGTGGACTACCTGCTGCGCGAGACCTCCTGGATGCAGCGGAGCGGGAAGTGGGCCCGCGCGGCGGACGGCGGCTGGACCCTTGATCGCGCGGCCGAGCGGGACGATCTCGCCGAGTGGGACCGCGAGCTCCAGGGGATGGCGGAGATCCGGGGCGAGCGCGTCGTCCTGTGCGTTCCTCCCGCTGAGAAAGGCCGCCCCGAGCTCTCCCGGCTGGCCGCCGAGCTCGACCGTGCTCTCTCAGAGATGGTGCCCCGGGTCCCCGTCACCCTCCCCTCGCCGGTCACCCTCGTCATCGAGCCGGACTATACGACCCAGGGGCGCCACGCCGGAGAGATCGGCGAGGCCGTGCGGGGCCGGCGGGCCGATCTCCATCTCGTCTATCACCCGGATGACCTTCCGGCCTATCGCTACGTGCTGGCCGGCGTGCTGCTCGACCGTGCCGGAATCGCCGGGAAGCTCCCTCCGGAGATCGCCCACGGAGCCGCCCTCTGGCTCTCGCGCGACTGGTACGGCAAGCCCTATTCCGACTGGCTCCCCCTGCTCGCCGCCGCCCGCGTCCTCCCCGAGCCCGAAGAGATCCTCGCCCGCGAGGAGCCGGAGGACGCCTCGAATCTCCTCTCGACCCCCACCGCCGCCGCGGTGGTGGACCGGCTGCCGGGCTCCACGCTGAAGGAGAGGCTTGCCCATCTGCCTTCGGCGACCCAGGTGAGGGAGATCCTGGCCTCGTTTCGCTCGGCGTCGGAGGCTCCAGCCGCTCCCGTACCCAAGGAGGAGACTTTCCTGAAAGGCGTCTCCCTCGCCATGCTCAACAGCCTGGAGGGGGGCTACCACGCTCCGGCGGTGGAGAGGCAGCTCGACGCCTTCTCCCGGCTGGGGGCCAACGCCGTATCGCTCATGCCCTTCGCCTTCCAGCCGGGGGCGGACCGGCCGGAGCTGCGCTTCCTCAACCGGGGGCCGTCCAGCGAGACCGACATCGGCCTGATCCACGCGGCGCGGGCGGCGCGGGCGCGGGGGATCCGCGTGCTCTGGAAGCCCCACGTCTGGGTGGCGGGCGCCTCCTGGCCGGGAGAGATCGCCATGAAGAGCGAGGCGGATTGGGCCGCCTGGTGGCGGAGCTACCGGCGCTACGTCCTCCACCACGCCCTGCTCGCCCGCTGGGCCGGGGCCGACCTCTTCTGCGTGGGGGTGGAGCTGTCGAAGACGGTCGGCCGCGAGGCGGAGTGGCGGGATCTGATCGCCGCCGTCCGCCTCATCTATCCCGGTCCGGTGACCTACGCGGCCAACTGGTACGGCGATCTGGAGACCGTGCGCTTCTGGGACCGGCTCGACCTGATCGGCGTGGACGCTTACTTCCCGCTGGCCGGTAAGCCCGGAGCGGGGAAGGCGGATCGGGAGCAGGGAGCGCGGCAGGTGGCCGAGCGGCTGGGCCGGGCCGCGCGCCGCTTCGGGAAACCGATTCTCCTCACGGAAGTGGGTTTTGCCGCGAAACAGGAGGCCTGGATGGAGCCTCACGTCGAAGGGGGCGATTACTCGGAGGAGGACCAGGCCGCGGCCTACGAAGCGCTCCTCGCCGCCCTGGATCACCACCCCTGGCTGGCCGGCACCTTCGTCTGGAAGGCCTTCAGCGCGCGGGGAGCGGACAGCGGCCGGGAGGCGGATTTCCGGTTCCAGGGTCGGAAGGCGGAAGGGGTGGTGAGGCGGTATTACCAGGGAGAGCCGCGCCGGTAACGGCGCCCCCTGGGACCGCCGGCGTCCCCGCCGGCCTTCTAGCCAGTTTCTTTAAAAAAGAAGCGGAGCTCGAAGCCGGCGAGGACGCCGGCGGTCCCAGGAAGGCATAATACCCCCGCCATGCACGACGACCTGTTGCAAACCGCCCTCGCCGCCGCGGACGCCGGCTCCCGCATCGTCACTCGCTACTTCCGCGATGCCGGGCTGGAGGTGGACGCCAAGGGGGAGAACGACTTCGTCACCCAGGCGGACAAGGAGAGCGAGGCCGCCATCCTCGCCGAGGTCCGCCGGCGCTTCCCCGACCACCGCGTCCTGGCGGAAGAGGGGAGCGGCGCCGGCCAGGGGAGCGGCGACTACCAGTGGCTGATCGATCCGCTCGACGGCACCACCAATTTCCTTCACGGCCTCCCCGTCTACTGCGTCTCTATAGCATGCCGCAGGGGAGACGAGCTGCTGGCGGCCGTGATCCAGGACCCCGAGGGGAACAACCTCTTCGCGGCGACGCGCGGCGGCGGAGCCACCTGGAACGGCCGGCGCATGGAGGTCTCCGGCCAGGACGGCCTCAAAGAGTCCTTCCTCGCCACCGGTTATCCCTGGCGCGCCCTGCCCACCCTGGACCTCTATCTGGGCATCTTCCGCGACGTCTTCCCGCTGTCCAAGGCCATCCGCCGTTGCGGCTCGGCCGCGCTCGACCTCGCCTATACCGCCGCCGGGGTCTACGACGGCTTCTTCGAGTTTCGCCTCTCGCCGTGGGACATCGGCGCCGGCATCCTGCTGGTGCGCGAGGCCGGGGGGATCGTCACGGACACCGACGGCGGAGCGGGCTCGTTCGCCAGCGGCAACGTGGTGGCGGGAGGGCCGGCCGTGCACCGCGAGCTCCTCGCGATCGTCCAGCGCCACGCCAGCGAAGAGACGATCGAGCAGCGGCTGACGGAGCGGCGGACAATGGAGCCGGCCACCCCGTGAGAGCGGCGGCGGGATCCCAGAGCCTGGAGATCCAGATCCACCCCGGCGACATCCGGAAGCGGGTGCGCTACTTCTTCCTGTCCCGCCGCCACCTCATCCTCTGGTCGGTGCTGGCGCTGCTCTATCTGGCCGGGGTCACCCTCGCCGCCGCCGTGGCGCCGGGGGTCGTCGGTGGCCTGATGAGCCGGCGGGAGTACCAGGGGCTGATCTCCGAGCGCCGGCTCCAGGGGGAGCGGCTCCAGGCCCTGGTCGGCCGCATGGAGGATCTCGACCGCCACGCCCAGTCGATCGGGCTGCGCATGGAGGCGGTCTTCCTCGTCTACGGCCTGCCGCCGGCCCGGCCGCGCGTCGAGGCCCGGCCCGCGGCAGCCGCCGACTCGCGGTCGATCTACGACGAGACGATCGGCGAGGGGCGACGGCTGCAGGGCCGGCTGCGGGAGCGGCTCCAGGATCTCGACACGTCGCTGGGCGCGGTGCGCGCCTTCGAGGCGTCGCACCCGGAGCAGGTGCGGACCACCCCTTCGATCTGCCCCCTGCTGGGGAGCGATCTGGTGCTCGTCGGCACCTTCGGCAAGCGCCGCAGCCCGTTCACCCACGAGATGGAGATCCACTCCGGGGCCGATCTCGCGGCGCCGGTCGGCACCCCCATCCACGCCACGGCCGACGGCGTCGTCGCCTTCGCGGGGCAGGTGCCGCTCGGCCGCAGCGCCCACTGGTACCGCTACGGCAACCTGGTGATCGTCCAGAACGGCGACGGCTTCTTCACCCTCTTCGGCCACGACGAGCGCGTCGAGGTGCGCGCCGGGCAACGGGTGAAGCGGGGGGACCTGCTCGCCACCGTGGGCAATACCGGCTGGGCCACCAGCCCCCGCCTCTATTACGAGATCCGCCGCCGGGACGCCGGCGGCGTCTACCGTCCCGTCGATCCGCTGATCTACATTCTCGACCGCCATTGGCCGAACGAGGATCGGCTGCTGGTGGCGGCGCGCACGGCCCCGCCGCTCCAGGTCTTCGAGCCGCTGCCGGTGCCGGCCGATCGTCACCATTGAAGATAGACTGAAACGCAGGAAAGCAGGAGCTTCATGAGTCGCAGCACCCCCGAGCCCGCCGCCCCCACCGTCATCATCCCCCGCGGCCTCCGGATCGAGATCGATTCCGAGGGGCAGCTCTCAATCCACGCCCCCGGCAATCTGGTCGTCCAGAATTCGGGGAAATACGGCGTGCTCGAATCGCTCGGCGGCTCGATCCGCATCGACCGCGGCGTCGAGGTCGAGGCGATCACCGTGCGCTGCCCCGAGACCTGCTACGTGCAGGGGTTCCTCACCGCCTGGAAGGTGAACGCCCGCTCGCTCCACCTGGAGGAGTCGGCGCGCGCCCACGTGGTGCTCCAGGAGACCGAGCGGCTGGAGATTGGCCGCGATGCCCGGTTGGTGGGCAACTTCTCGTCGGAGCGCGAGCTGGTGGGGCTGCTCTCCCGCTTCGCCTATCAGGTGCGCTCGCTGCCGTTCCGCTTCGAGCGGCGGGCGGCCCCGCCGGAGCTGCCGGAGGCGCCTGCCCCGGAAAACCCGGAAGAGAAGGTGGTGCAGGGGGCCCAGTTCCCGCCGCCGCCCCCCGAGCCTTCGCCGGCCGAGCTGCCGGAGCCGCTCCTCTTCGCCCTGCTCCTCCTTGAGCGCGAATCCGAGCGGCGCATCCATCCCGCCACCTCCCAGCGGGCGATCGACGAGATGATCAAGCTCCTCCACGAACAGGACCTGGAGACCCTGGGCCTCACCTACAAGACCCTCTTCCGGAGGATCGCCGAGCCCCGCGAGGACATCCAGAGAGCGGAGGAGCTGGTGCGGCAATGCTTCACGGGCGAAGTGACGGTAGGATAGGCGCCCTGCGAAGGGGGGCCCTAAGTGAACGTTTTCGACGAATTCGAGTGGAGAGGGCTGGTCTACGACGCGACCCCGGGGCTGCGTGAGCTGCTGGACCAGGAGAAGCTGACGGCGTACATCGGCTTCGATCCCACGGCGGCCAGCCTGCACGTCGGTTCGCTGCTGCCCATCCTGGGCCTGGCCCGCCTGCAGCGCTGCGGCCATTCGCCGATCGCCATCGCCGGCGGCGGCACGGGGATGATCGGCGATCCCAGCGGCAAGACCCAGGAGCGCCAACTGCTGTCGAAGGAGAAGATCGAGGAGAACCTCGCGGGGATCAAGGCGCAGCTCGCCCGCTTCCTCGACTTCGACGCCAGGGAGAACCCGGCCCGCATCGTCAACAACGCCGACTGGCTGGCGGTGATCCCCCTGGTCGACTTCCTGCGCGACGTGGGCAAGTACTTCACCGTCAACGCCATGATGGCCAAGGAGTCGGTGAAGCGCCGGCTGGAGTCCGAGGACGGCCTCTCGTTCACCGAATTCAGCTACATGCTCCTCCAGGCCTACGACTTCCTGGTGCTCTACGACCGCCACGGCTGCCGGCTGCAGATGGGGGGGAGCGACCAGTGGGGGAACATCCTGGCCGGCGCCGACCTGATCCGGCGCCTGCGCGGCGAGGGGACCGAGGAGAAGCTCGCCCACGGCCTGGTCTCCCCGCTGGTGACCACCTCCTCGGGGGTGAAGTTCGGCAAGACCGAGGCCGGGACCATCTGGCTCGATCCGGCTCTGACCTCCCCATTCCGCTTCTACCAGTTCTGGATCAACACCGACGACCGCGACGTCATCCCATACCTGAAATTCTTCACCTGGCTCTCCAGGGAGGAGATCGCGGAGCTGGAGGAGAAGGTCCGCACGGCGCCCCAGGAGCGCGAGGCGCAGAGGCGGCTGGCGCGCGAGGTCACCCGCATGGTCCACGGCGAGGACGCGCTGGCGAAAGCGGAGCGGGCCACCGCGGTCCTCTTCGGAGCCGAGGTCTCGGCGCTGGAGCCCCGCGAGGTGAGCGACATCTTCGCCGACGTCCCCTCGACCGAGATCCCGAAGTCCCGGCTTCAGGAAGGTCTCTCCCTGGTCGACCTCCTGGTCACCGCGGGCTTAACCCCCTCCAAGGGGGAGGCCCGCCGGGCGATCCAGGGGGGCGGCATCTACCTGAACAACGTCCGGGTCGGCGAGGAGAAGAAGACCGTCACCCCCGACGACACCATCGGCGGCGAGCTGATCGTGCTGCGCAAGGGGCGGAAGGAGTACCGGCTGGTGCGGGTGGCGGGCGAATAACTCGAACGCGTTCAAAAACTCTTGACATAAGTCCCTGGCACCTCTATTCTGTAGTTGAACGCGTTCAATTCAGCGCGTTCGTCCTCGGGAGGAGACGCCATGAGCATCGATTTTCCCGTCCTTACGTATGGTCTGTACCTCGCGATCAGTATCTGCCTCACCATCTGGGTCGCCCGCACCCTGCACCGCAACGGCCGCCTGTTCCTGGTCGACGTCTTCCACGGCAATGAGCCCCTGGCCGACTCGGTCAACCACCTCCTGGTGGTCGGCTTCTACTTGATCAACTTCGGCTATGTGACGCTCGCTCTCAAGATGAGTCAGAAGGTCACCAGCACCCAGAGCTCGATCGAGGCGCTCTCCCAGAAGGTCGGCTACGTGCTCCTGGTCCTCGGTGTGATGCACTTCTTCAACCTCTACGTCTTCAGCCGTATCCGCCGCCGCGCCGTGCTGGAGGTCGCGCCCCCTCCGGTTGAGCCTGACGCCTGTGTGATGGTGAGCCGCTAGCTGCGAGAGGAGATTGGACCATGAAACCCGAACGGCTGGTCCTCGCTGTCCTTCTCGCGCCGCTGGTGGCGTTTCCCATGACCGCGGGCGGCGTCCTGGTGCTGGGTGCTCTCTTCCCGGTGGGCTCCGGGCCGCTATCCACGCTGCTGCAAGGGAGCTTGGATGCTGGTTTGGGCGCGCTCGGCCCCGCCTACCGGATGATGCTTTTTCTGGGGATTCCCACGATCTTCGTTCTCCGCCGGCTCGGGGCTTTCCGTCCTCTCCCCCTGGAGATCGCCGGCGCTCTGGTGGGAGGCTTACCCTTCCTCCCCTGGACCCTCGGTACACTCCTGGAGTTGCCGGACCTCACGTCCTTTGAATCGCAGCACGTCCTCACGCCGGTGATCTGCCTGCTCGTGGGGACGCTGAGCGGGCTCTTCGCCGGCCGCGCGGTCTGGTTCCTGGCCGATGTGCCGTTGCCTAAGGAAGACGGAACGGAGATTCATCACCATCTGCCCGCCGAGGCTCACCGCCCGGATGTCGACCCCGCGGCCGGGCTTCAGCCACCGGTGGAGAACGCCGTGCTCACCGTCCTCTACGACAGCCGGTGCGCGCTCTGCTGCCGGGCCCGCGCCTGGCTGGCGGATCAGCCCAAGTACGTCTCCATGGCGTTCGTCGCGGCCGGCTCCAAAGAGGCGCGGCGGCGCTTTCCCGACCTCGACCACGACTCCACCCTGGAGGAGCTGACGGTCGTCGGCTGGGGCGGTGAGGTCTACCGCGGCGCCAAGGCTTGGGTGATGTGCCTCTGGGCGCTCAAGAAGTACCGCTCGGCCGCCCTGCGGATGTCCGAGCCCGAGATGCTCCCCGTGGCCCGGCGGCTCATCGAGCCCGAGAAGAAGCTCCGCAAGGGGGAGCGCACCCGCGCCCAGATCCTCGAAGCCTCCCTCGACCTCTTCCGGGAGCGGGGGTACGACGAGACCACCATGCGCGCCATCGCCGAGCGGGCCGGCGTGGCGGTGGGCAACGCCTACTACTACTTCCGCTCCAAGGAGCACCTGATCCAGGCCTTCTACGAGCGCACCCACCAGGAGCATCTGGAGGCGAGCCGCCAGATCCTGGCCCGGGAGAAGGGCCTGCGCGAGCGCCTCCTGGGCGTGATGCGGGCCAAGCTCGACACCATCATGCCCTACCACAAGTTCTCGGGCGTCCTCTTCAAGACGGCCGCGGACCCGACGAGCCCGCTCAACCCGTTCAGCCAGGACTCCGAGCCGGTCCGCCGCCAGTCGACCGAGCTGTTCGCCGAGGTGGTGACCGGCGCCGATACCCGCCTGACGCCCGACCTCACCGCGGCACTCCCCAACCTGCTCTGGGTCTACCACATGGGGATCATCCTCTTCTGGATCCACGACAGCTCGCCGGGGTGCCGCCGCAGCTATTTCCTCATGGAGCGCTCGGTGAAGCTGATCCTGCGGCTGATCTCGCTCTTCCAGTTCCCGCTCCTGAGGCCGTTCCTGAAGGAGCTTTTGGTGATGGTGGCGGAGCTGCGGGCGCCCGTTTCCTGATCCCCGGGCGGGCAATAAGCACAAAGGGCAAGGCGTTGTAACGAACATCCACTTCACCCGGACCGTACAATACTCCCGTGATCACCGCATTCGCCCTCCTCGCCACGCTCCTCCAAGCCGCACCCGCACCGGCCCCGGCGCCCGCCGCCGTTCCGGTCTCCACCCTTGAGCTCCCCGTCCAGATCCTCGATTCCAAGGGCGAGATCCCCCGGGCCCTCCAGGCCGAGGACCTCACCGTGATCGACGCCGGCCAGAAGCGGCCGATCGTCTCGTTGAGCGCGCTCTCCCGGCCGTGGCGGATCGTCATCTACGTCGATCGCGTCCTCACCGGCTCGCGCACCCTGCGAGCGTCCGCCGGCACCCTGGCGGAGCAGGCGTCGCGCCTCGCCGCCCTGGGGACGGTCGAGGTGGTGGTGGCTGAGCCGGGGCCCCGGGTGGCCGCGGGGCCGACCCGTGAGGTCCCTTTGATCGACGAGGCCCTCTCCAAGCTCTGGCTGGAGAACGACGGGCGGGACGACGTCCGCATTCTGCGCCAGCGCTTCCGCGACGAGAAGACGGAGGGCGGCGTCGATCCCGCGGATCGCGCCACGCAGGCGGTCGAGGCCGAGGCGCGGCTGGTCCGCCACCAGCAGGACGCCTTCGTCGAGTGGTTGGCCGCTCAGGGGGGAGACGGGCCGAAAGTCGTCCTCCTGATCAGCGACGGCTTCGACATCGATCCGGCCAGGTTCTACCGCGGCCCTCTGGCGGAAGGCGAGGGAGCACTCGAAAAGACGGCGGCGGAGACCGCCCGCACGACCGCGGCGCTGGGCTGGACCGTCTATCCCATGCCGGTGGGGGATTCGACCCTGCCGGACCTCCGGAAGGTCAGGCCGCGCTCCACTCCCCAGGTGCCGCTCGGCGGCACGATCACCCTGGGACGGAAGAACCCGGAGGAGAATCAGCCGCCGCCCCCGCCGGTCCTCCTGGCCCCTCGGGAGCCGCTGAATTTTCTGGCCGAGGCCACCGGCGGCGAGGTTCTCCTGCAACCCTCGGAAGTGCCCGCCACCCTCGCCCGGCTCGCTGCCAGGTTCGTCCTCCGCTACGACGCGCCCCAACCCCTGGACGGCCGGCCGCGCGCGCTGGAGGTCATATCCCCCCGCCAGGACCTCAAGGTCAAGACCCGCCGCTGGGACGTGGAAGGCCTGCCCGAGTGGATCGCCGCCGAGCGGGCCGGCCGCGTCGCCGATGGGGAAGAGGAGGTGGGGCTGGAGATCTCCACCCATATTCAGAAGCCCGCGGCGGTGGGGGAGCCGGGAGCGCTGGACCTGCGCATCGAGTCGCCGGAGGTCCCTGCCGGACCCCTGCGCGTGACCGTGGCCGGCCCCGGCGGACGCGGGGCCTTCCATCACATCCTGACCGACGCCGACCGCGCCGGCTCCGAGCCCAACGTCTACCACCTGCCC
>QHVW01000576.1 GCA_003223675.1 Acidobacteriota bacterium | reverse complement strand
CGAGAAGCTCGCCCGGCGCGGCCATCACCTGGTGCGCGAGTACAGCGTCGATCCTTTCGAGATCCACCGCATCGGCGAGGTCATGGACCGCGGCGTCGTGACCATCCCGGCGACGATGACGGTGGCCGAGCTGTCCGCCCGCATCGCCGCCGGCGACCCGGCTCTGACCGGCCGCCAGGGTATCCCCATCGTCGACGCGCGAGGCGAGCTGGCGGGGATCATCACGCGCAGCGATCTGATGCGGGCGATGGAGAGCGAGCAGGGGCGAGCCGCGAGCGTGCTGGAGGCCGGCACGCGGGACCTGATCGTCGCCTATCCCGACGAGCTCCTGCGCGAAGCCGTGGCGCGCATGTTGGCGCACGACATCGGCCGGCTGCCGGTCGTCGATCGGCACGACCGTCGCCACTTGCTGGGCTATCTGGGCCGCGCCGGCGTCATGCGGGCGCGGGTGCGGCTTTTCCAGGAAGAGAACCTGCGCGAGCGGGGGGGCGGGTCGTAAAGGATGCCTGGAAGAGCCTCGCCACTGTAGAGACGCCCCGTGGGGCGTCTCCTGAGGCGACGGCCCAGTTTCGGAGACGCCCCACGGGGCGTCTCTACAGTGGAGGCGGCAGGGCTACACCCTTTTAAAGAGCTCTCAAGGCTGCCACGGCCAGGACGGGCGGGTGAGCCGGGGCGCCAGGACGGTTTTAGAGGTTCCAGCCTGTTTTTTAAAGCTTCCCGGTCCGTTTTTCAGCCTCTCGGCCGATTTTCAGGGGTCTTTGGCGGTTTTTTAGGGGTCTCGGCCCGTTTTTCAGGGATCTCCGATGGTTTTTCAGGGTCTCGGCCCGTTTTTGAGCCTCAAAAACGCCTTTTGAGGCTTTCCCGGCCGTTTTCCGCGTTCAGGCCGCTCCGGGCGCAGATCCACAGGCGGCACGCCGCCTCCGGTGCTCTATACTACGACCTGTGGATCGAGACCGCTATCAGCGGGAAACCCAGCGCTTGGCCGCCATCCTCCGGGACGAGATCCGGAGCCAGGGCGTTTCCATCCGCTCCCTGGAGCAGAAGATGGGGGTGGGCAACTCCGTCTACCAGAAGGTTCTCTGCGGCAAGATCACGATGACCGTAGGACATCTCCTCCAGATCGCCGACGCGCTCGGCCTGGAGTGGCTGGATCTCTTCCGCCGGGCCTATCTCGGTCCTGCCGCGCCTTCAGAGGTCTTGGCACCCGCCGGAATGGATGAGCTCGAAGCGAGAGTGCTGGAGATCCTGCACCGGCATGGCGTGCTTCCCGACACACCGCCTGAGGAGTCCGAATCTACGCGAACAGAGCCGGCTCGAAGCGCAGGCCTGGATGCCAGGGAAGCCGTTCCAGGAACTGCCGCACCCGTTCGATCATCGCCACGGTGACCGCCTGAGCCAGGCAGGCCTCGCGCACGAAGTAGAGCGCCCGCGCTGCCTCGGGCTGCATGCTCCCATCCACGAAGGTCTGATACATTTCCTCGGCCAGTTCCCGCACGTGCGCGGGCCGGCCCAGCCGCAGCCAGACTGCCGCCAGCTCCAGACCCACCACGGCGGCGTCATAAACCTGGTTCAGACGCAGATACTCGCGGCGTACCTCGACGAACGCACGCTCCGCTTTCTCCGGCCGGCCCAGCCCAGCATGGATCTTTCCCTCCACCCAGCGTAGCTTTACAAGGATCAACGGCGCATCAGCCAACTTTTCTCTCAACCCACTTTGCAGAAGCTGCCGGCTGGCTTCGTGGTGTCGTCCAGCATTCGCCAACGCATCGATGATATTAAGGCGAGTCAAGGTTTCCAGAGATTGATCCTTGCGGCTATCAAGCATCTGGAGGCCCTTCTCCAAGAGGCATACAGCCTCACTTGGATAGCCTTGGTAAAGGGTGTTGCTGCCTTTGGAGATCAAGGCACGTCCCGCGAGATGCGAGTCTCCGGCCTCGAGATAGAGGCCATAAACTTGATCCAGTAGAGCAATCGCATCATCGAGCCGTCGTTGCGCGCTTCTTAGCGAGGCGAACAGGTCCAGCACCCGGGCCTGTAAAAGTGAATCGCCCGTCCCTACCTCTAAAAACTCGATTGACCGCTCGAAAGCCGCGTCAGCCTCGGGAAAACGTTCATTGACTCGATAAGCATTGCCGAGCTCGGCAAAGGTGCGGGCGCGGAGGTCGGCCACGAATCCCGGCCAGGGATATTTCTCTACTTTGATGTGCTTGGCCACCCCCGCGGCACTTTCCGCCAGGCTCAACATCCGTTTAGGGTCGGTGAATCGTGCCTCGTAGCTCTTCCGTAACAAGGCCTCGCACAACGGCCAACCATGGAGTGCCTGGGCTTGCCGCCAAGGGAAGCTCTCGTCCCCAAGCCCTCCTGAGGCTTGGTCCAGAAGGGTGAGTGCCCGTCCGAGCTTCTCCCTCTCCTTCTGCCAGCGCTTCTCGAGGTTTCGTGCGGAGACGATGGCAGGGCTCGTCCCCAAGCAGAATCTCGGCCGCAACCCGCAGACGCCGACGGCATGGGGAGCAGCCGCCGAGATGGTGAAGCACCCGTTGCCTGTCGGCCGGCTCCAGCCGACCGGTGAGGAAGTCTCCAATCTCTCCCTTCCCGAGATGCGTCATCAAAGCCCCTCCAGACGAAACGAATGCAAGACCAGCGTCTCTAGAATTGTCTCATAAAGGCAAGCCCGGCGAAAAGCCCGGGAGCGCTCTTTCCGCTCTCCCGGGCTCCAGGATCTGCACGACAGTCAAGAGCGACCGTGAGGTCAATGGATGCGCCTGTTATCCGCCGATCCAGGCACAGGGCTAGAGGTAGCCTTACCGGAGCCAGTACCCCAAGATGAAGCCCACCGCTCCATACGCCCACTTCCGAGCCTCTGCGTCATCCCTTCTCTGCACAATGACGAATACGGTCACAGCGAGCACCACTCCACTGATACCCACCTTCCACAGGCTCAGGTCCATAACCGTCTCTCCTGTTGACGATAGGCAAGCAGGTCCCTATTCTGACGGGAGCCGATGCTTACCGCTTCGGTTACGGCTCCTGGCTCCGTTTGCACCTGCCACGGGACACAACGGGCCAGGAGCCGGCTATCTAGATCACCTCATCGGCTCTGCAATACCTCCATGACCGTTGGGATTGGTGCGTGAGCCGCCCTGTCTTCTCCCCTTCGGGAGGCAGGCACCGTTAGGATCGACCTGCGACCCCAAGTCGCACTTCAAGACCACGCCCGAATTCGCTGGGCTCGGTGCCGGGCTCGGCGCGAGACCCAGCCACGCGAGCACGTGCTCATAGACCGCTCCGGCCCAATCTCTCTCCTCCCCCCACCCATTGGCCCCTGCGGGAGAGGCCAGGACCATGGCCAGCACCGCCGCGAGCGCGATGGCGGCCCCGATACGGCTTCTTCCTCTTCCTCCTCCTAAGAGCATCTCCATCCCTCCTTTGTTTGATCTGCTCCGCGGCTCGCGCGGGCCGGTATTGACCCAAACGGCCACGGTTTGCCGACGATGCCCTTAGTTTGCCCCCAAAGTTGTCTCTTCAGGCGCATTTTGTTGTTTCGGCGTCAAGCTGTTCCGCTTGAGACCTGAATGATTGCAGATCATTCGTCTACAATCCGAGAAAAAGTGGTTGACATTGGCGATATTCGCCGCCTATCATGCTGCGCATGGATTCTAGAGCGACACGCCCAGACGATACCCAACCGAAGCTTCGGGTGGCCGTCGAGACCTTGGAGAGGGCTCAGAGCCTGCTTCAGGAGATCGCCGCCAGCCTGCCGGAGGAGGCCGGAGAGGATGGCGAGGTCTCTCACCGCGCGGTAATCGAGTGTGTGCTGGTGGACCGCCTTGAGCCCGCGGTCCAGGATCTGCGGACGGTGCTGGAGTGGTGAGCCCCTACTTTTCCGCCGCCCGCGCCAGAATCCGCCACCCCGGCTCCCGCCGCTCGCTCTCGAGCTGACGGCGCCGGGCGCGCAGGACGTCCGTGCGGGTGCAGATGCCCACCAAGCAGGCCGATCAGGTGCAGGAGGACCCAGGCCGCGCCTCCGCCGGCCGCTCCCAGCAGGGCGGCAAGAATGGACAGAAAGAGCAATCTCCTCGGCGAGGTCTGGGCCTACAAGGACGTTCTCTCCTGGAGATGTCGCGCGCGATGAATATCGCGGAACGACTAATTATAGCATCCCGTCCT
>QHVW01000233.1 GCA_003223675.1 Acidobacteriota bacterium | reverse complement strand
GGGGCGATTGGGGATCTCATCGCGATTCCCTGGCTCTATGTTCTGGCTAATTTCGTGATGAAGCGTGGAGATCGATGGCGACCGGTTCCCAAGGCCGTTCTCTCGCCGTCACAACCCTGAAGGCGAGCGAATGGAGAGGGGAGGGTCTTCCGCGCTAGAATCCGCTCGTCTGAAAAGGAGACGAGATGATGAGACGGAAGATCTGCCCGCCGGGAGCCCTCCTGTTCACCGCCCTGCTGGCCGGCGCCTGTGCAGCCCTGGCGCAGGAGGCGGTCCACAAGGCTCCGGACCCGGAGCTGGTCGAGCGGGCGCGCAGGCTGCTGCGCCAAGTGCCGCTCGTCGACGGCCACAACGATCTGCCGTGGGAGTACCGCAAGCGGGTCCAGAACCACATGGAGAAGATCGACCTGCGGGCGGGGACCGCGAAGCTCGATCCTCCCATGCACACCGACATCCCGCGCCTGCGGCAGGGGGGGCTCGGCGGCCAGTTCTGGTCGGTCTACATCCCGGTGGAGATCCAGGGAGCGGACGCCGTCCAGGCGGTGATGGAGCAGATCGACGACGTCCACCGGCTGACCGAGCGCTATCCCGATACCTTCGAGCTGGCGCTCACGGCGGACGACGTGGTGCGCATCCACAAGGCCGGGCGCATCGCCTCGCTGATCGGCATGGAGGGGGGGCATTCGATCCACAACTCGCTCGCCGCCCTGCGCCAGCTCTACGTGGCGGGCGCGCGCTACATGACGCTCACCCATTCCAAGAACACCGACTGGGCCGACTCGGCGACCGACGCGCCCCAGCATGGCGGCCTCACCCGTTTCGGCGAGGAGGTGGTGCACGAGATGAACCGGCTCGGCATGCTGGTCGACCTTTCGCACGTGTCGCCCGAGGCGATGCGGAAGGCGATCGCCGTCTCGGCGGCGCCGGTGATCTTTTCCCATTCTTCCGCCCGGGCCCTGGACGACCATCCGCGCAACGTGCCGGACGGCGTCCTCCGCCTGCTGCCCAAGAACGGCGGGGTGGTGATGGTGACCTTCGTCCCCTCCTTCGCCTCGGAGGCGGTGCGGGGCTGGAACGCTCTGAACGACGCCGAGGAGGCGCGTCTCAAGGCGCTCTATCCGGGCGATCCCGAGCGGGTGAAGCGCGAGGCGGAGGCCTGGCGCAAGCAGCATCCCGCGCCGCGGGCCACCCTCGAGCAGGTGGCGGACCACGTCGAGCACGTGCGGCAGGTGGCGGGCATCGATCACGTGGGGATCGGCTCGGACTTCGACGGCATCGAGAGCGTCCCGCTGGGGCTGGAGAGCGTGGCCGATTATCCGAATCTCTTCGCCGAGCTGATGCGGCGCGGGTGGAGCGACGAGGATCTCGGCAAGCTCGCCGGCCTCAACGTGCTGCGCGTCTTCCGCGAGGCCGAGGCGGTGGCCGCGCGGCTGCGCAAGGAGCGGCCGGCTTCGGATGTGTTGATTGAGGAGGTGGATGGAAAGCGGTAAGGCACGCCTTTTGCTAACCCCCCAACCTTTCGGCGGGAGGGCTCTAAGCCGTCGCAGCTCCCGTCAGGGGGGTGTGGGTCATGCGGCGAGCGGTTCTCCTTTCTCTCCTGTCCGTCAGCTTCAACCTTCTCGCGGCTTTCACGCTGCGAGCTCAAGATTCGTCATCCCAGTCCTGGCTGGACGACGTCGATCCCCTGATCACGCCGCGCGAGCGCGAGGTCTATCTCTCGCTCAAGACGCCGGCGGATCGCGAGGCCTTCGTCCAGCGCTTCTGGCAGGTGCGCGACCCGTACCCCGAGACTCCGCGCAACGAGGCGCGGGAGCGATGGGAAGAGCGGCTACGGGACGCGAAGGGGCGCTGGAGCGATCCCCAAGACGACCGCCGGCGGGTCTTCCTGCTCAACGGCGAGCCCGGCGAGGTGTTCCAGAGCCGGTGCGCCGGCGAGACCTTGCAGGTATGGACCTACCAGCCGGGGTTCCAGGTCCGCTATCGCACGACGCTGGTCTTCCACGTCGACGCCGACCGTCCGGCCCGGCTCTGGCGCTCCGGGGATACGCCGAATCTCGCCTCGCTTGATCTGAAGGAGTGCTTCGCCGACGCCCGGATGGCCGAGGCGGCGACCTGGATCCGGCGGGTCGGCCGGGACGCCTACAACGTCGTGGTGCAGCGGGCGGTCACCAGCCCGAAGCCGCGGGAGTGGGTCGCCAGCTTCAAGGCCGCGACGCCTGGGGTCCGTCCCACGGCCGCCCGCGCCCTGCCGGCCCGTCTGGACGTCGATTTCCCCGGGCGGCAGGGGGACGGGCTGGTGCGCATCCTGGTCGCTCCCGGCGATCCCGCCGATCAGGTGGCCCGGATGCTGGAGAGCTCGCGGGAGCTGTACGTCTCGGGCCGGATCCTGCGGGGAAGCCAGATGGTGGACAGCTTCCGCTACCGCTTCGACTCGCCGCCCAAGACGGTGGGAGCGAGGCCGCTCGCCTTCGAGCGCCACCTGATGCCAGGCGAATACAAGCTGGAGGTCCAGCTCGACGACCCCGCCGCGGGGAGCTCGTTCGTGGGGGAGCGCGATCTGGCCGTGCCGAGCCTCTCCGCGCCGGCCGTGAGCGCTCCCACCGTCATTCCGGCGGCCGCGGCTCCGGCCCGTCCGGAGCCGGCGGTCTCTCCCGAGGTGCGGCGCCTGTTCGCCGAGGCGGACGCCGCGCTGGCGGCGCCCCGTCCGGGGCTGCACATCGTGCCGCCCAGCGGCAAGCTGATCGCGGGGGTCCAGCCTTTCGAGGTGCGGGTGGACCGCGCCGCCGGGCTTCCGGACGGGGAGCAGATCGAGCGCGTGGCCTTCACCCTGGACGGCCGGCCGCTGTTGACGCGCAATCACCCTCCGTTCGTGGCCGAGATCGATCTCGGGCGGACGCCGCGCGGCCACAAGCTCGCCGCCGAAGGGATGAATCCCAAGGGGGAGGTCCTGGCCCGGGACGAGCTGGAGCTGAATTCCGGCGGCCAGCGCTTCGCCGTGCACCTGATCGAGCCCCAGCCGGGCAGGATCTACCATCAAAGCCTGCGGGCCCAGGTGCGGGTCGACGCCCCCGAGGACCAGACGCTCGACCGCGTCGAGCTCTACCTCGGCGACTCGCGGGTGGCGACGCTCTACCAGCCCCCGTTCTCGCAGCCGCTCGTCCTGCCCGACTCGGCGGGCGTGGGGTTCGTGCGCGCCGTGGCCTATCTGGCGGACGGCAACTCGGCCGAGGACGTGGCGCTGCTCAATTCGCCGGTGGCACCCGAGAGGATGGACATCCGCTTGGTGGAGCTCTATACGAACGTGGTGGACCGCTCGGGCAAGCCGGTCGAAGGGATCGGCCCGCAGGAGCTGAGGGTGCTGGAGGACGGCGTACGGCAGTCGATCCGCCAGGTCGAGCGGGTGGAGGACACCCCCCTGCGCCTGGTGACGCTGATCGACAACTCGGCCTCCATGCTGCCGCGGCTGGAGCCCACGCGCAAGGCGGCGCTGCAGTTCCTGCGCCGGACGCTGCTGCCGCGCGATCAGGCGGCGGTGATCACCTTCAACCGCTCTCCACGCATCGCGGTGGGGCTCACCGCGGACCTCAAGACGCTGGAGGACGGCCTCTCCAGCCTGACGGCGGACGAGGAGACCTCGCTCTACGACAGCCTGATCTTCTCGCTCTATTATCTCGGCGGATCGCAGGGGCAGCGGGCCGTCGTGCTGCTTTCGGACGGCGAGGACAACGCCAGCTCGTTCCATTTCGCGGACGCCCTCGAAAGCGCCCGCCGGACCGGCGTCGCCGTCTATGCGATCGGGATCAATCTGCCCAAGGAGGGCGCCTCCGAGCAACTCGCCAGGCTGGCGGCCGAGACCGGCGGCCGGAGCTTCTTCGTGCGCGGGACGGACGAGCTCGACGGCGCCTACCAGGAGATCCAGCGCGACCTGCGCTCGCGGTACCGCATCTCCTACCAGTCGAGCAACACCAAGCCGGGCGAGGCGTTCCGGGCCGTCCGGGTGGAGGTGGCGCGGTCCGGGGTGGAGGCGCGGACGATCAGCGGGTATTACCCGTAAAAGGACTCAAAGGACCAAAACGACCAAAACGACCTAAAGGACAGGAGATGGTGTTGTCCTTGAAGTCCTTTAGGTCGTTTAGGTCCTTTTGGTCCTTGGCTCTCTCACTCCCCTACATGCACCAGCAATTTGCGCGCTCCCGAGTGCCGGCGGTGCTCCCAGAGGTAGATCCCCTGCCAGGTGCCGAGCCCGAGGTCGCCGTCGAGGATGGGGATCGAGAGCGAGGTGGCGGTGAGGGCCGCCTTGATGTGCGAGGGCATGTCGTCCGGCCCTTCGGCGGTGTGGGTGTAGAGGGGATCGCGCTCGGGGACGAGGCGGTTGAGCCAGGTCTCCAGGTCGCGGCGGGCCGACGGATCGGCGTTCTCCTGGATGGTCAGGCTCGCCGAGGTGTGCTGGAGGAAGACCGTGCAGAGCCCCTCCCGCACCCCGCTCTCGCGCACGGCCGCGCGCACCTCGTCCGTCACCTCGTGAAGCCCCTGGCCGGAGACGCGCAGCGAGAGCCGTTTCACCATCGCGCCGCACGATAGCACGCGGCTCTACTTCTTTTTGGGGGCCGCCCCCTTCTCCTGGATCGATTCGAGGTAGACGGTCAGTTGATGGACCTTGGTCCGGACCGCCGCCTCGTTGTCGGTCCGCTCCAGGAAGGCCTGTCCCCAGACGGGCATCTCGCGGTCGCCGTGGGCGAGCACGTCCGCGCGGCCGTCGATGATCTGGTGCATGCGGTCGACGGGGAAGGCGCCGCCGTTGCGCTGGCTGATCTGGGTCAGGTCGGAGGGGGGCACCTTGAGGAGCTCGGCCAGGCGGCCGTTCCCCTTGCCCGACTCGCCATGGCAATTCTGACAAAAGACGCGGTATGAGGTCTTGCCGAAAGCGGCGGCGTCCTGCCGCTCCTGCTGGTTCTCCTGGGCTCCGGACCTCAGTGCGGAGAAGACGAGCGCCGCGAGCACGGCAAGGATCAGCATCAGGACCTTCCAGGGTGTTCTCATGGTGGGCCTCCTTTGAGGCCCAAAGTAACCGCGCAACCTCCGCGTGCCAATACGCCCGGGGGCGGTCAGGGACTACCCTCGGGGGTGGGAGGGGGGACCGGCGAGCTCCTGAAGCAACATTTTCATCCCCTCCAGGATCTCGTCCGGCTCATCGATTTGAAATCCCTCGAAGCAGCGCCGTTGATGGGCGGCGTCTCCCAGGAACGCGGTCAGGGCTTTCCGCAGGTCATCCCTCGCGGCCGCTTTATACGCCAGCTCGACCTTGGCCCAGGTGCAATCCGGAATGGGACCGATCCTCCGGCGAAGGGCTCCGAGATCGATCAGATCCCGCGAAAGCACCTGACGGTCGGGCCAGCGGTCGGAATTCGCCAGCAGCTTCTCGGCAAAACAGTCGTTGAGCGAGAGACAATCCACGGGAGACCAGTCCGGCCTCACCCCCGCGTCGAGCTCGATTCGGGCTTCCCGGATGAGCTCCACCCGGATCAGGCTCCCTTCGATCTCAACGGGAAAGCGGATCCCGTATTGATCGATTCGCATCTCGCGCGGCAGGTGAAGCCCTCGTCGCGCATCCGCCTGGAAGAGGGCGTCGTAGCCGCGGGACGTGGCCTGGAACCGGAGCTCCGCATAGCCCTCCGCGGCCGAGCAGAGGAAGTCGACGTCGAGGGACTCACGATATTCGTCCAGCTCCAGGACGATCCGCGTCCCGCCGCCGAAGAGGAACCGGCAACGGGAGAGGAGGGCGGCATCGAAGGCCGTGAGCAGCTCCAGGACCTTGCGGTGGCGCTCACGCCGGAACATCGAGGTAGCTTCCGTATCGTTGGATCAGCTCCCGGATGAACCGCCACTCGTCCGGGGACGGATCGGCCATCACCCCCTGATAGCGCCAGCCCGCCTCGTAGCGGCGCAGCATGTCCAGGGGGGTGAGGTCGCGATAGTTGCGGTCGAACCAGGAGATGCTCTCCAGGAAGGGCAACCGCTCCGGGATCGCGATCTCCGCCGTGGCCATGGGCTGCTATGGTAGCAGGCAGGGCGGCTCACCCGCCGATCTTGAGCTCCTGCTCGAGCCGCTCGCCGAATTCCTCGGGGGTGAGGAGCAGGCCGGGATCGTCGGGCGTGGGGAAGACCGCGGCCCGCAGGTTGTCCGCCGCGAGTTGGGGGAGGAGGTCGACGAGCAGGTCGTCGAGCGGGATCGCGCTCGGGACCGCCCCCTGCCAGGGTCCGCGGGCGCAGGCTTCGGCGAAGGCGGAGTGCGGCCAGAGGGGAAGGGCGTCGTTCTCACGCCCCACCACCCAGCCGTGATCGTCCTGGAGGCCCCAGGCTTCCTCCCAGTCGGCGACCAGTTGAAAGAAATTCACCGCGCGGTCGGCGGCCGGGAGCGCCAGGAGCTCACCGGCCTCGTCCTCGTCGAGCGGCCAGGTCATGGCTCCGGCTCGTCGGCGCCCACGGTCACCGCCGCGGGCTCATCCCCGGCAGGCTCCGGCGAGATCCCCTCTTCGGCCCGCAGCTCGCCGAGGATCCAGTCGGCGAGGATCTCCCGCTCCTCGGCGTCGAGCTCGATGCCCGCGCTGTCGCAGAGGCTCACCACGTTGCGGAAGAAGCAGGAGGCGAGCTCCAGCGGCTCCTCCGGACCGTTCTGCCCGAAGCGATGGCCGCCGAAGGTGATGCCGCGGAGGATGAAATTGACGCTCGCGCGGGCGATCGGCGACCCCTCCTCGATGCAGCGGTCACGCACGGCCTTCGAGGTGCGGGTGAGGAAGTAGCCGTGCTCGTTGACCTCCTCGGAGGTGAGGCGGAAGACGCGGGCGTAGTCGCCGCGCGTCAGGTAGGGGGTGTCCGTGAGCTGGTGGACGCGGTAGGCGAGCGCGTTGAGCTGCGGATCGCCCACCAGCTCCTCCGGCCGGCCGTCGATCGGAAGCTGGTGGCGCGCGGGGTCGTAGATGTAGCCGGGCTTGAGGGCCGAGATGGCGAAGCCGGGGTTCTCGCGCCCTTCGAGCAGGTCGCGGAAGGTGCCGGCGCCGGCCCAGCGGGTGGCCAGCACCTGCTCGCCGAAACGGCTGATCACCATCTGCGCGGCGCGGGCCATCGGCACCGCCGCGTCGGAGGACTCCACGACCGAGCGCACGTGACCGAGGATCTCCTCGATCAGGCGGTGGCGGTCCGTGACGGTGAGATAGCGCGGCGAGGGGGCCGTCCGGCTGAGCTCGTGGCTCGCCTCCGGCGCCCCCTCGGGCTCCTCGCCTTCCGCCAGCAGGCCCACCCGCCAGGGGTCGCCGTCGATCATGGTGAGGTCGCGGCGCATCGAGACCACCGCCGTGGCCATGTTGCGCAGGCTGTTGAAGCCCAGCCAGTTGTTGCTGGAGGTGAACTCGGAGAACTCGCGGAAGATCGGCGGCAGCTCGGTGGCCACCAGCTCGCCGCTGGTGCTCGCCCGCTCGTAGACCTTGTCGGCGATCTTGGTGAGGAGATCGCTCATCGCCGAGTTGCTGGGTTGGCCGGAGGCGGCGCGGGTGGTGGTGCTCAAGGTGGCGCCGATCGCCTCCTCCAGGAAGGTGTCCTGGTCGATCAGCAGGTCGCAGGCGGCCTTGTAGGCCACCGAGGCGGGGCCGATGGCCAGGATGGCGCTGCGCCGGTCGTGCTTGGAGAGGCGCAGCAGCACCGGCGTGAAGTCGGCGTCGCCGGAGAGCAGGATGAACTCGTCGAACCGCGTGGGGTGGCTCAGGGTGTCAAGGATGTCCATCACCATGTGGATGTCGGCGCTGGTCTTGCCGCCGCTGGTCAGCGGCGGACAATCGACCACCTCGATGGCCGAGCGGGTGAAGTAGGGGCGGAAGCGCCCGAACTGCGAGGGGTTGAGATAGCAGCGGCGGAAGAGGATCTTGCGCCGGCGGCCTTCCTCGGGGTAGGGCAGCTCGTCCTGGAGCCAGAGCAGCCAGCGGGTGGGGTCGGTGGCGAACTGCTCGGCCGCCACCGGGTCTTCTCGTTGCAGGCCGAGATAGATGTTGTCGAAGTCGACGAATAGAGCCGTTCTCACGTGAGTCAGGCTCGGGTTTGAATCCGGCATTCCAGCCTCCACAAGAATAGATAGTTTCAGCAGCTCCGCTCCGGCAGCACGCGGGAGCGGCCTCGCCGCGCCCAAAGATATCAGGCGGCGGCGATGGGTCAACGTCTCCTTGGAACCAAAATCCGGGCCAACCCATCTAATCCAAGTAGGAGCGCTCCAGAAGTTTCCCCCCGCCTCGGGGATCGAGGCGAGGACGACAGACACCCGACGTCCGGAGGTGGAAGATGTTCGAGAGCGCCCTGATCGACCTGGAGACCAGAAAGCAGCCGCAACGGCGCCGCTGGCTCTCCCTCCCTCTCGCAATCGTGCTGCACCTGGTGGGCCTGACGGCCTTCGCGTTCGCCAGCTACTGGAGCGTGGGCGCCGTGCAGGAGCCGCCGACCAACGTCGCCTTCATCGATGTGGTCCTGCCCCCGCCCATGATTCAGCAAGGTGAGGGCGCCAAGCCTCCGAAGCCCCCGGAGACCAAGACGGAGGTCAAGCCGCCCACTCCCCAGGCGCCGGCGCAGCCGGACCCCGAGCACATGCCGGACAAGCCGCAGGACACCGCGAAGCAGGAGACGGCTCCGGACCCCGATCCCAACTACCACGGGACGGACCCTACGGCGCCGTCCATACCCGGCGATCCCAACGGGGATCCCAACAGCCACAGCCCGGTCGGCACTGTGAACGGGACGCGTGAGCCGGTCCCTCCTGTCGACGAGAGCGCGCCGCAGCTCCTCACGGCCGAGATGAGCCGGCCGGTGCCGCTGCATCCGATCCTTCCGCGCTATACGGAGCCCGCGCGGCGGGCGGGGATGCAGGGGACGGTGATCGTCGAGGCGATCATTGACGAGAGGGGGAACGCTACCCACGTGCGCATCCTCCGAGGCCTGCCGATGGGGCTCGACCGGTCCGCTGTGGAGGCGATCCAGCAGACCCAGTTCAAGCCCGCGATGATCGGCACCCGGCCGGTGAAGGTGTACTTCACGCTGACGGTGAACTTCGCGATTCAGCGGTGATGAGGCGGCAGAGATCATGGGGGGCCATGGCCCCCCTCCTCGCCTGTCCTGAGGAATACCGGGCTTCCGCTGGGTTAGACTCCCGGCGGGGCTACTGGCATGATCCGACTTTTGCAAGCCAAAAACTTCCGCATGCTGCGGTCCAACTCGGTCGCCTTGCAGCCCTTTCAGGTCCTGGTAGGGCAGAACGCCACAGGTAAGTCTACTCTTCTCAATGCGTTACAGCTCATCGGGGACGTCCTTCAAGGAGGGGTGAGCTCTGCTGTCGAGAGGGTTGCCGGCAGTTTCTACGATCTGTGCTTTGACTCTACCCAGCCGGTCGCCCTGGCGGTCGAGCTCTCCGTCCCGGGTCCGGCTCGGGAAGAGAGCCATTTGCGATACGAGATCGAGATCGGCATCGAGCCCGGCGCCGGCCTGAGAGTCCTTCAGGAAAATCTCTTCATCCTTCCCTCCAATGGGAACGGCGAGCCGGAGCGCAGCCTGTTCGGCGAGGAGATCTTTACGCTGGTCCATCACTCCGTTCCCCGGCACTGGCGGAAGGTGGTCAGCAAGACGAAGGAAGGGCGGGACTATTTCAGAGACGAGAAGACCGAATGGAACAACGTCTTCCGATTCGGGCTGGACCGGGCGGCGCTCGGCAGCCTGCCCGAAGACCCGGAGCGATTCCCGCTGTCGATTTCCGCGCGGAACGCTCTCCGTACCGGGATCAGGACGCTGCAGTTGGAGGCTCCTGAGCTCCGGAGCGCGTCGGCTCCGGGCTCTCCCGCCAAGATGGCGCTCGACGGCTCGAATCTCCCGCACGTGGTCCGGGCGTTTCTGCAGCGCGATCCCATCCTTTTCGACCAGTGGGTGCAGCATGTCGGCACGGCGATCGAGGGGCTCGAAGCCATCAGAGTCCGTGAGAGAGAGGAAGACCGTCACCTCGTTCTGGAGGCCCGGTTCAGAGGACAGCATCGGGAGGCGGTCCCTTCCTGGCTGCTTTCCGACGGCACTCTCCGCCTGATGGCTCTGACTCTGTTGAGCTACGCGGCGACTGAAGAGGATCTCGACACCTACCTGATCGAAGAGCCTGAGAATGGGCTGCATCCGCTCGCGATCCAAGTGGTCTACGAGACCCTCTCGAAGCCGCCGGTCAATGCGCAAATCCTCTGCGCCACGCACTCTCCGATCTTCTTGGCACAGACCGATCTCCAACATGCTCTGGTTTTTCGCCGGGCACCGGAGGGCTACGCCGTGGTCCGCCGGGCGCCGGAGATTCCCGAGCTCCAGGCTTGGGCCGGACGTGTCTCACTCCCCGATCTCTTCGTGACCGGGGTGTTGGCGTGATCGTCCAGGAACCGCCTTACGATCTGGTCGTCTTGTCTTCGGACGCGGACATGAAGTCGCTGCTTGAGCAACTTATCGAACGTGGACAGACCGGCAGGAACTGTACGCGCCCTTTCCGGTGGCGTTGCCTTCGCGATCCCCGGAGAGACACGGTGTGGCGCGAGCCCCACCGCCCGCTCGCACCGTTCCTTGAGATGGGCTGCCCTTTCCTGGTGGTGTGGGACCATCAGGGCTCCGGCCGCGAAAATCGCCCACCCGAAGACCTCGAATCCGAGGCCGTACGATCCTTGATGGCGCATGGCGTTTCGGCTGATCGAGCGCTGGCCGTCGCCTTCGACCCTGAGCTTGAGATTTCCTGGCGGTCCACATGGCCCAGAGTCAAGCAAATCGTCGCGGGAGAGAGACGGGAAGAGCCTCCCGACGACTTGACGGTTTTGGCTGCGGCGCGGCGGGCGAATCCGCGTCTCCGCATTCCCGATGACTTCGAGATGGCGTTGGGCCAGTGCCCGAAGGAGCTTTTCGAAGCGCTGATTCGCCTCCTGCGTCTACGCCTATCCCCACCGCTCTACGCAAAGCTGGGTGAAGCTCTCTCTCTTCGGGCTCTGAAGAGAGAGCGAGCCCTCGCGCGGATCGCCAACGCGATTTCCATCTGGCTGCCCCCTCAGTCCGCTGAGGGGTGATCCAACACCCCCGCCACCACGAACGTCA
>QHVW01000575.1 GCA_003223675.1 Acidobacteriota bacterium | reverse complement strand
GATCGGCGGTGGAGAGAGGTGCCGCGGACCCCTTTTTCCTGGGAGATAGAGGGTTACGAGCCATGGCACCCCCCTTGCAGCCTGGGGGGCCGGAGAGTCTATGCAATTGGATGTCGCCACCCTGAACCGTGACGTTGAACGCGAAACCCTGACCCTGAAGCGGATCGAAGCCGAGCTCCGCCGGGTCATCGTGGGGCAGGACTACCTGCTCGACCGCCTGCTCGTGGGCCTGCTCGCGCGCGGCCACGTGCTGATCGAGGGGGTCCCCGGCCTCGCCAAGACGCTGGCCGTCAAGACCCTCGCCCAGGCGCTGGCGATCGATTTCCAGCGCATTCAGTTCACCCCCGACCTGCTGCCGGCCGACCTCATGGGCACGCTGATCTACGACCAGCGCACGGCCGAGTTCCTGGCCCGCCGGGGGCCGCTGTTCACCCACGTGCTGCTCGCGGACGAGATCAACCGCGCGCCCGCCAAGGTGCAGTCGGCGCTGCTGGAGGCCATGGAGGAGCGGCAGGTCACGCTGGGCGACCGGAGCTATCACCTCCCCGAGCCGTTCATGGTGCTGGCGACGCAGAACCCGATCGAGCAGGAGGGGACCTATCCGCTCGCCGAGGCGCAGGTGGACCGCTTCATGATGAAGCTCAAGGTCACCTACCCCTCGCGCCAGGAGGAGGCGGAGATCCTCGACCGCATGCTGGTCGCCCGCGATCTCAAGGCCGCGCCGGTGCTGGAGCGCGAGCGCCTTCTGGGGCTGCGCGAGGTGGTGGACGCGGTCTATCTGGATGCCAAGATCAAGACCTACATCCTCGACCTGGTGATCGCCACGCGCGATCCCCGCTCGGCCGGGCTCCCCGATCTCGTCGACCTGATCTCCTTCGGCGCCTCGCCGCGCGCCACCCTGTTCCTGGCCCGCGCCGCCAAGGCGCTGGCGATGGTGCGGGGTCGCGGCTACGTGATCCCCGAGGACGTCAAGGAGCTGGCGCCCGACGTGCTCCGCCACCGCATCGTCCCCACCTACGAAGCCGAGGCGGAGGAGATCACCACCGACGCGCTGATCGCGCGCCTGCTCGACCGCATCCCGGTGCCGTAACGGCGAGGTTTCGCGATGCTGGGTTTCCTGCGCCGACGCGAGCCCCCCAAGGACCCCGCTCCCCTGGCGCGGCGGCCGAGCGCCGGCCTGCCCGCGGACCTGATGCGCAAGGTGCGGCGCATCGAGATCGCCACCAACCGCCTGGTGGACCAGGGGGTGGCCGGGGATTATCACTCGGTGTTCAAGGGGCTCGGCATGGAGTTCGCCGAGGTGCGCCCGTATCAGCCGGGGGACGACGTCCGCACGATCGACTGGAACGTCACCGCCCGCATGGGGGCGCCGTTCGTCAAGAAGTACGTCGAGGAGCGGGACCTCACGATCTTCCTGGTGGTGGACGTTTCGGGGAGCCTCTCCTTCGGCTCGCGGGCGATCCTCAAGCGGGAGCTGGCGGCCGAGATCGCCGCCCTGCTCTCCTTCGCCGCCCTGCGCAATCAGGACCGGGTGGGGGCCGCCCTGGTGAGCGACCGGCTGGAGCTGTTCCTGGAGCCGCGGCGGCGGCGCACCCACATCCTGCGGCTGGTGCGCGAGATCCTCGACCGTCCCGCCGCCGGGGGGACCGATCTCGAGAAGGGGCTCGACGCCGTGCTGGCCACGCTGAAGCGCCGCTCGGTCCTCTTCGTGATCTCGGACTTCCTCGCCTCCCCCTGCACCCGCGCCCTCAAGGCCGCCGCGGCCCGTCACGATCTGATCGTGGTGGAGATCGTGGATCCGCGCGACCAGGAGATCCCCGCCGTGGGGCCGGTCGTGCTGCGCGACGCCGAGACGGGGGAGACCGCCCTGGTGAGCGGCAAGCGGCTGGCCCGCCAGCACGCCGAGCGGCGGGCGAGCGAGCGGCAGCGGAAGAAGAGGTTGCGGCGGGTATGAGGGGGAATGCCCGCAGCGCGCCCCCGCCCGGGCATCAATGCCCGGGCTACGCCGGAACCGAAAAGCCGGCTAAAGCCGGCTCCCGGAAGACCGGTGTATTTCGAGCCGGCTTCAGCCGGCTTCTCGGTTGGAACGTAGCCCGGGCATTGATGCCCGGGCGGACCGGCGGGCTCCTGGCGCTTTTCCTCGCGACTCCCCTGCTCGCCCAGCCCCCTGTCACCGTCGACCTCACCCCTACCGCCCCCACCGTGGGCGACCGGGTCCAGGCCACGCTGACGCTGCGCGTCCCCACGGCGGGCCTGGCGGCCGATCCCCGGTTCCCGGCGTGGGGAAAGACGTGGGGGGAGGCGGAGGTGGAGAGCAGCTCGGCGCCGGTCAAGATCTCCGAGCAGGGGGGCTCTGCCGTCTGGGAGCAGCGGATCACTCTCGCGGCGTTCAAGACGGGGAGCGTCCCGCTGCCGCCGGTGGCGGTGGCGATCCCCTATCAGACGGGGACCGTGCAGGCGCAGACGCCCGCCGGGCTCGCTCTGGCGGTGCGCTCGGTGATCCCGCCCGGCGAGAAGGACCCGGTTCCCCGGCCTCCCGCGCCGCCGCGCTCGCTTCCCTTGAGCTCGCGCTTCTGGTGGACGCTCGCCGCGCTCACCGCCGCCTGCCTCGGCGCCGCGGGCCTCCTCTGGCTCCAGAGCCGGAGGCGTAAGAGTGCGCCGGGCGCGGCGCCGGCGCTGCCGCCGTTCGAGGAGCTGGCGGCCGAGCTCGACCGGCTGCGGAGCGAGCCCTCGATGCTCGCCCTCCACACGGCCTTGAGCTTCGCCCTCCGCCGCTATCTCGGGCGCCGGCTCCCCTTCCCCGCCGTCGAGAGCACCACGAGCGACATCCAGCGGCAGCTCCTGTCACGCCGGATGCCCGGCCCGCTGGTGCGGCAGACGGTGGAGCTGCTGCGCGCCTGCGATCTCGTCAAGTTCGCCCGCCAGGAGGTGGGGGAGGCGCAGGGGCGCGAGCGGGCCGAGGCGGCGCGCCGGGTCGCCGGAGAGTGGGAATCCCATCTCGCGCCCAAGGAGCCCGAGGCGCTGGAGGCGGCGGGCTGATGAACGGGATCACCAACGCGATCCCCAATCTGGCCAATCCCTACTGGCTGCTGCTTCTGCTCGCCCTGCCGCCGCTCGCCTGGGCCCACCATCGCCGCTCGTCGCTGGGAGCGCTCACCTACAGCCGCCTGCCCGCCGCGGGCGCCGGCGGGAGGCCGCGCGGCGCCTGGCGGCTGCATCTCCCGTTCTACGCCCGTCTGCTCGCCTTCGTCTGCCTGGTCCTGGCGCTCGCCCGGCCGCAGCTCGGCTACTCCTGGGAGGAGAGCCTGACCGAGGGGATCGACATCCAGCTCGTGCTCGACATCTCGGGGAGCATGGGGGCCGAG
>QHVW01000574.1 GCA_003223675.1 Acidobacteriota bacterium | reverse complement strand
AGAGGCCGAGGGAGCTCAGGGCATAGCGGGTGCGGAATTCCACCCGCCACTCCTTGGCGAACACCGCCATGGCTTCAGCGGCCCAGGTCGAGGCGTCCCGCCACATCGCCGAATTCGAGGGTCGAGGGGTTGGCCACCACGGCGGAGCCGCCGGCCGCCAGGTGCTCGGCGAGCAGCTCGCGGGCGATCCGCTCGCCGGGGGCGTCGAAATTCTGGAACGGCTCGTCGAGGAGGAGGAGCCGGGGCTGGTGGAGCAGGGCCCATCCCCATCGAAGACGTTGCCGCATGCCCGAGGAGAGCGCGCTCGCCATGCGGTCGAGAGGGAGCCCGAGGCGGTCGAGGACCGCGAGCCCGCGGTCCGGGGGGGTGCGCCGCAGGCGGGCGAAGAGCTCCAGGTTCTCCCCGACGGTCAGCTCTCCGTAGAAGGCGAGGTCGGGGGAGACCACCCCGGCCCGCCGCCGTCTGCCCGCGGCGTCGTGGCTCTCCCCATCCTCCGCATACTCGATGCTGCCGCCGTCCGGCGCCAGCAGCCCGGCCAGGCAGCGCAGCAGCGTGCTCTTGCCGGAGCCGTTGGGGCCGGTGACGAGCAGCATCTCGCCGGGTCCCACGGCGCCGGAGACGCCCTGCAGCACCGACAGCCGGCCGAACCGGCGGCGGACGTTCTCGAAGCGGAGGGCGGTGGTCGTCGTGAGCACGTGCGGAATATAACCTCTACGAGAGCGGATCGCCCCGCCCGGGTGGGTAGGGGGAGGGGCTATCCCGGACGCCTACCCCGGCGCTAGCATCCCCTGACCATGAAACGAGCCCTGGCCGTCCTTCTCCTCATCTGCGCCTGCGCCCCCGCTCCCCGCCCGCGGACCGCGCCGGACCTCCAGGTGCCGAACCTGGAGGAGCGGGCGCTCCTGCTGCTGCTGGTCGACCGGCAGGCGTACGACGAGTTCATCGTCCATCAGAGTCTCAGGGGGGACGCTTCGTTACGCGAGGAGCTGGCGGTGGCCCTGGGTCGCATCCCGGACCGGCAGGGGCGTTCGACGCTGGAAGGGCTGCTGATCGACGAGGAGCCGGCGGTGCGCCGGGCGGCGGCGTTCTCGCTCGGGCTGCTGGGGGACCCGGAGGCGCAGCAGGCGCTCTTCGCCGCCGCCCGCGACAAGGACCGGGAAACCGGCGTGCTGGCCGTCGAGGCCCTGGGACGGCTCGGGGCGCGGACGGTGGACGTTTTGGAGGCCCTCCTGCCGCTGCCCGAGCCGGAGCGCTGGGCGCGGCTCCTGCCTCATCTCTTCCGCTTCAAGGACGATACGGTGGTCTCGCTCGCCGAGCGCGGCCTCGCCCAGACCGACCCGGAGCTCCACGCCCGCGCCGCCTACGCCCTGTCGCGCGAGCCCAAGGCTCAAGGCCTCCCCACGTTGCGCAAGCTGCTGGCCGATCCCGCGCCGCGCGTCCGCGCCTGGTCCGCGCGCGCTCTGGGGATCGTGGGCGGCGAGGAGGATCTCGCCCTGTTGCGGCCTTTGCTCGACGACCACGGTCCTGGCGATCCCGGTCCCCTGATCCAGGCCCTGCGCTCGGCCCGGGCGCTCGCCGCGGGCGGCAAGGCGAGGCCCATCGCCGGCTGGACCCCACGCCTGCGGGCGCTCCTCGACGATCAACGTCCCGGCGTGCGGATGAGCGCCATCGAGACCTCCGGGGTCTGGGGATCGCCCGCGCTGAACAGCGTCCTGGAGGCGCGCGCCGCGGACGGGGAGACCTGGGAGCGGGGGATGGCGCTGGCGGCCCTGGCGGCGGGCAAGGACCCGAAGGACCTGGATCTGGCCCAGGCCGCCGCCAATGCCAAGGAGGACGTCCTGCGGGCCCGCGCCGCCGAGGCGGCCGGCGCGATCGGCCTGCCGGCGGCGGGCGCGCTGCTCGAGAAGCTGGCCGGCGATCCCAGCCCGCGGGTGCGCGCCGCGGCCCTCTCCGCCTGGCTGGCGGACGATCCCAAAGCGTCCGACGTGGCGCGCCGGGCCCTCACCGATCCCGATCCCACCGTGCGCGGCACCGCGTTCGACTGGCTGACTGAGCATCCGCTGGTGCCGCTGGGCAATCTCGCCGAGGCCCTGCCGGCCGTCTATCAGGAGGGGACGCAGGAGGAGGGGCTCGCCGCCGTGCGCGCCATCGCCGCGCGGGCCCAAGGGGAGACGCTGGAGCGGGGCGCCGGGATCGCCCTGCTGGAAAAGCTGACGGAAGGGGGACCCTACGTGCTGCGGCGGGAGGCCGGGGTCGCCTTAAGCAAGCTCGGCCAGAAGGTGCCTCCGCTGCAGCCCGCCGAGCGGGTCAAGGACACCGAGATCTACCGCCAGATCGTCGAACGCACCCGGCAGCCGCACACGGTCGAGATCCGCACCCAGCGGGGGACGATCACCGTGCGGCTCGCCTGCCCCCAGGCGCCGCTGACCTGCCTCAACTTCCTGAATCTGGCCGCGCAGGGGTTCTTCGACGGCCTCACCTTCCACCGGGTGGTCCCCGACTTCGTGATCCAGGGAGGCGATCCCAAGGGGGACGGCAGCGGCGGCCCCGGCTACGCCATCCGCGACGAGATCAACCGCCTGCGCTACACCCGAGGGGTGGTCGGCATGGCCCTGGCCGGTCCGGACACGGGCGGCAGCCAGTTCTTCATCACCCTCTCCCCCCAGCCGCACCTCGACGGCGGCTACACCGCCTTCGGCGAGGTGACCGCCGGCGCCGAGGTGCTGGACCAGATCCGGCTGGGGGACCGGATCGAGAAGGTGGTGGAGGTGAGATAAGATCCCTGGTCATGAGCTGCAAGATCCTCCTCCTCGCGCTCGCCTCCGTCATGGTCCTCACCGCTCTCGCAGGAGCGGCCGATCCTCCCGCCGCCTCCGTGACGGTGAAGCCCGCCGCTGCGGAGGAGGCCGTGCCGGTCGGTCCCACCACCCGGGAGAAGGTCGAGGCGT
>QHVW01000573.1 GCA_003223675.1 Acidobacteriota bacterium | reverse complement strand
CGTCGTCTCCCTGGAGGATGAGGACCGGCACCCGGATCGCCGGCAGGTACTCCTCGATGTTCCAGGCCGCGAACGCGGGATCGAGCCAGATGTCGTTCCACCCGCGGAAGGCGACGTCCACGTTGGCGCCGTGATGCCGCGCCAGGCGCTCCCGCAGGTCGGTGTCGCGGTAGGTCTCTTTCATCCGGGCGATGCTGGCGAGGCCATGCGGCTCGGTGAAGACGTGCGGCGCCTCCAGGATCAGCCCCCGCAATCCCGGCGCGGGATCACTTCCGGCGTGGAGCAGGGAAATCGAGGCGCCGTCGCTGTGCCCGATCAGGACGTGGTCCCGGATTCCCGCCGCCGCCAGGACCCTGGGGAGGACCGCCGCCTCGTCGTGCATGAAGCGGACGGCGCGCGGCAGCGGGACGGGATCGGACTTGCCATACCCCACGCGTGAATAGATCAACGCGCCGCAGCCGGTCTCCACGGCGAGCCGGTCCGGGAAGTCCCGCCACAGCGAGGTGGAGCCGAGCCCTTCGTGCAGGAATACGAGGGTGGGCGCCTCCTCCGGCGGCGGGCCGATCCACCGGGCCTCCAGGCGGACGCCGTCGATCTCCAGGAAGCCCGGCTCCAGCATCAACGGTCGGTTACTGATAGACCTCGACGTGCACGTTCGAGTACTCCCAGTCGTACGACGGCACCTCGCCATCCACCGCGCCGGGGTAGAAGCCCATGTCGACCAGGAAATCGAGGCCGGGCTTGATCGTGTACGACTTCACGTTCGGCCGGCTCTTGAGGACGACCGCGACCTGTCCCGTCTCCGCGTCGGTGACCGTCACCGTGTACTTGCCGTGCGCCATGTCGTAGTCGTTGTCGACGTGGTAGGTGTGGCCGACCTGGGCCGTGAACGGCTTGATGACCTTGATTTTCTGGGGGTGCTTGAGATTGATGCCGTGGCGGGCGAAGGCCTCGTCCTTGTTGGGGCCGAGGAAGTAGAGCAGCCCCGGCATGTCGATGTTCTTGTCGACCACGAACCAGTAGATCAGGTGCTTGCCGCTCGGATCGTCGGGAAACCAGTCGCCGACCTTGACGTCGATGGTCAGGCGGAGCCGCTTGGCGGTGATGGAGGGCGCCGGGAAGCTCACGCGCCCCACCGGCAGCCCCGGCGGGGGCTGCGGGATGTGGTCGATGCCCGGAGCATCGAAGCAGGACGTCGCGGGACAGGGCACGTCGTCCTTCGCCAGCGTCAGGGCCTCGGCGCTCGGCTCGGGGGCCACCACGTCCAGCCGGCCGGTGTCGCCGTCGGCCACCTGGGCGTAGGCATAGAAGGCCTGCTGGCAGGAGACCGCCGCCCGCGTCTCGGTGAGGTCGCTCACCCGGCCGCGGAACGCGTCGACGAACGGCCGCGTCTCGCCGGGCCCCAGCGTCAGCGAGATCACCGGTCCGAGGCCCACGCCGTCCGCGGTGGCCAGGGCCAGCGTGCAGCGGTTGGTGGCCTGCGACCGGTTGACGAGCGCCAGGTTGGCCGCCACCGCATCCGAGGCGAACAGCCCGCGGAGGGCCACGGTCTGGCCGCCCTGGAAGGTGGTCGGCTCGTCGCTCACCGGCGCCGCGGCGGCCAGCGCCTTGACGGCGGACTCGGGGGTCAGCGAAAACGGCCGATCGACGGCCGCGGCCTGCGCGACGGCGGCCGTGCAGAGGGCGAGCAGAAGGCTATGGAAGACAGTACGGTGCATGGGGGCTCCTGGGTAAAAGGATCTCGGATGATACCACACGCGCGGGAGTGAGAGGGGTTGAGAGGCCCGCCCTGGAAGGGCGGGCCACCCGCCTCACCCGGCCCACGCTATCCTCAGCCATGCTCTCCCCGGAAGTCCAGCGCGCCCGCGACCTGGTCCTCCGCTGGGGATGGAACGCCATGGCCTACCAGATCCTCAATCCGGGGATGCGGCTCTGGTTCTCCGCGGGCGGCGAGGGGGTGGTCGGCTACGTCTGCGCCAACAAGTACCGGGTCGTGGCTGGCGCTCCGGTCTGCCCATCGGAGCGGTTGGCCGAGATCGCGTCTGAATTCGCGGCGGACACCCGCCGGGCGCGGCAGCGGCTCTGCTACTTCGGCGCCCAGGACCGCATGCTCGAGCTGCTGACGGAGCATGGCCGGGGCTCGGCCCTGCTCCTGGGCGCCCAGCCGGTCTGGAGCCCGGCGCGCTGGCACGGCATCCTCGCCGGCAAGGCCTCGCTGCGGGCCCAACTGGCACGGGCGCGCAACAAGGGGGTGACCGTCCGCCCGTCGCACGACTCCGGGGAGCCGGGCCTGCAACGCTGCCTCAACGAGTGGATCGAGCGGCGGGGCCTGCCGCCGATGCACTTCCTGGTCGAATGGAACATCCTCCCCCGCCTGCTCGACCGGCGGCTGTACGTGGCCGAGCGCGGCGGCGAGACGGTCGGCTTCCTGATCGCGTCGCCGGTCCCCGCGCGCAAGGGGTGGCTGATCGAGCAGATCATCCGCGGCCGGTCGGCGCCGAACGGCACCACCGAGCTGCTGCTCGACACGGCGATCTGCGCCCTGGCGGAGGAAGGGGCGGAGTACGCGACCCTGGGGCTCTCTCCCCTCTCGCGCGCCGTACCGCAACGTCCGGCGCCGCCGTGGGCCATCCGCCCGCTGCTCGCCTGGATGCGCGTCCACACGCGGCGCTTCTACAATTTCGAGGGGCTGGAGGCGTTCAAGCGCAAGTTCCTGCCGGAGGCCTGGGAGCCGATCTACGCCGTCACCGACCGGCCGCGGGTCTCCCTGCGCACCCTCTACGCCATCGCCGGCGCCTTCGGCGGCACCTCGCCCGTTCTGTTCATCGGGCAGGCCCTTCTCCGCTCGCTGAAGCAGGAGATGAGGTGGGCGGTGGGGCGGGGGCGGTGATACGTTGGTCGTCAGTCTTGATGTCCAGCACTGGTGCACAGCGGCGGGTATGCCCCAGACTCCTCT
>QHVW01000572.1 GCA_003223675.1 Acidobacteriota bacterium | reverse complement strand
GCCTCCCTCCCTTACCGCGACAGCGTCGATCTCCAGACCGGCATTCAGGTCTACCGAGACTGGACCCCGATCACCTACCTCAAGCAGATCCGCGAGTCCAAGGTCGCCGTCTATCACCTGGCCGGCTGGTACGACCGCTACGTGCGCGACCAGACGCTCCTCTTCCGCAATCTGGACAACCCCCAGAAGCTCACCATCGGCCCGTGGACCCACACCCAGAGCGAGCACATGGACTTCGCCGCCGAGCACCTGCGCTGGTGGGACTACTGGCTCAAGGGGATCGACAACCACGTGATGGACGACGCGCCCGTCCATTACTACGTGATGGGCCGCTGCGCACCTCGCCGCCTCAGGGCGGGGAGAGCCGCGACGAGCGGACGGTCGACTACTCCGCCGAGGTCTCTCCCGATCCCCGCTGGTCGCTCCAGAGGACCTTCCCGGAGCTCTCGGCCCACGACGCCAAGGCGCTCACCTACACGACCCCGCCGCTGACGGCCGCGGTCGAGGTGACCGGCTATCCGGTGGTCCACCTCTGGGTCTCCTCCTCGGCGCCGGACGCCGATGTCTTCGTCTACCTGGAGGAGGTGGACGCCAAGGGCTCCTCCCGCTACGTCACCGAGGGGATGCTCCGCGCCTCGGACCGCGCCACCGCCGATCCCGGCTACGACACCGCCGGCCTCCCCTATCACCGGGGCACCAAGGCGGACCGCGCCGATCTCACCCCGGGCCAGCCGGTGGAGCTGGTCTTCGATCTCTACCCTACCTCCACCCTGTTCGCCGCCGGGCACCGCATCCGCGTCACCGTTACCGGCGCGGACAAGGCGAACGCCGTCACCCCCGAAAGGAATCCGCCGCCGAAGCTCACGGTCTACCGGGAGGCGGGGCGGGCGTCGTACATCGAGCTGCCGGTGATTCCGGGAGGGTAGCCCCGAAGTGCTAGACTCCTGTTCCCGATGAAGGCGAAGCTCGCGCTCCTGTGCTTCTTTTTGTTCGCCTCGCAGGCTTTCGCGGACGCCGAGATTTCGGAAATCAAGATCGGGCTGGACGGCGACCGGGTGCTCACCACGTTCACCCTGACCGGCGCCTTCGACCAACGCTTCTCCGAACGGGTCGACAGCGGCCTGCCGACCGCCATCCTCTACCGCCTCGAGCTCTTCCGCGACCGCAAGCGCTGGTGGGACCGGCATCTGCGCGAGAGCACCTTCGAGGTGGTGGCGACCTACGACGCCGTGGCCCGCGCCTACACCGTCCACTACAAGCTGAACGACAAGCTGATCGAGAGCCGCACGGTGCGCGAGCGCAAGGCCCTGGAAGAGGCGATGACCCGCGTCGAAAACCTCCCCGCCTTCTCCGTGGCCGGCCTCCCCCACGAGTGGCGGCTGCTCGTGAAGGCCGAGGCCGAGCTCGGCTCGCGGACCATCCTGTCCCTCATACCGGTCACCATCAGCACCGATTGGAGGGAGTCGCCCAAGTTCCGCCCCCCGGGCGTCCCCTAGGCAGCCATGGGCCTGCGCGAGAAGCTCCGCCAGAACCGCAAGAACCACCGGCTGATCGTCGGCGGGCTGGTCGCCCTGCTGCTGCTGTTCACCGGGCTCTTCTATCTCGCCCAGCGCGGGCGCGACCTGCCGAGCGCCCTGGTCACCAACCGGGTGCTGCTGTTCGTCCTCTGGTACGTCAACGTCCTCCTCACCCTGATCATCCTCTTCGTCCTGCTGCGCAACCTGATCAAGCTGCTGATCGAGCGCCGGCACCGGGTGCTCGGCTCGACGTTCAAGTCCAAGCTGGTCGCCACCTACGTCGGCCTCTCCCTGATCCCCGTGCTGATGCTGTTCGCCATCGCCACCGAGCTCCTCCGGGGGTCGATGGACCGCTGGTTCAACACCCCCGTGGCCCCGGTGCTCGAGCGCGGCAACGCGGTGGCCCAGGCCCTCTACGACCAGATCGAGCGGACCAACCTGCGCGACGCCGGGCGCGCGGCGCGCGAGATCCAGGGGATCGACATCGACGATCCGCAGCAGCGCCCACGGCTCGACCGCCGGCTGACCGCCCTTCTCGGGGAGCTCAGGCTGACGACCCTGGAGGTGTTCGAAGGGCAGGATTTCGTCTCCGGCTTCATCGATTCCCAGTCGGGGCTCCCCGACCTGCCGGACGTGGACCGCTCGCTCCTGGAGCAGGCCGCGCAGGAGGGAAAGGCCACCGCCGCGCTGACGCCCACCGGCACCCGGGGGAGCCTCCTCATGGCCGCCGTGGCCCTGCCAGACCACCCCGCGGACAAGCCGCCGGCCGTCCTGGTGGTGGGCACGCTCCTCGATCCCGGGCTCACCGCCCAGCGCCAGAAGCTGGTGGAGGACTACCAGGCCTACCGCCAGATCGTGGTGCAGAAGGACGACCTGCGGGCCAGCCACATACTCCTCTTCGTGATGGTGACCATGGTCATCCTCCTCGCCTCCTCGTGGACCGGGCTCTACCTCGCCCGGCGGGTGACCCTGCCCATCCAGGCCCTGGCCGAAGGGACCCGCCGGATCAGCGGCGGCGATCTCTCCCACCGCGTGGAGGTCGAGGCCGACGACGAGCTCGGCGTGCTGGTGGACTCCTTCAACCGCATGACCGGGGAGCTGGCGAGCAGCAAGGACCTCCTGGAGCGGAGCAACCGCGAGCTGACGACCAGCAACCAGCGGCTGGGGGCCGAGCGGGCGCTGATCGCGGCGGTGCTGGAGAACGTCGCCGCCGGCGTGGTCTCCATCGATTCCCAGGGGCGGATCTTCACCTGCAACGGCGCCGCGCTCAACATGCTCCGCCAGCGGGAGGAGGACGTGGTGGGCCGTCCCTTCGAGGAAGCCTGGGGGGACACCGACCGGCGGCGGCTGGCGGCGGCCGTGCGCGAGGTGGGGCGCGGCGGCCACGGCAGCAAGGAGGTCCACCTGACGGTGGGCGGCGAATGGAAGACCTTCGAGCTGAAGGTGACGGCCCTGCGCGACGCGGCGGGGGTGGTGCAGGGGGGCGTGGTGGTCATCGAGGACCTGACCGAGCTGATCAAGGCCCAG
>QHVW01000571.1 GCA_003223675.1 Acidobacteriota bacterium | reverse complement strand
CAGCTTGGTCACGTCGCGCACCATCATGCGGCCGAGGAGCGCCGCGGCGTCCGGCCCCGAGACCTCGTACTTGTAGAGCGGCGTCGCATCGAGCAGGCCGGCCGACTCGCGGAAGGCAAAGTATTCGCGCTCGTGCGACGTGTCGAAGCTGCAGACGGCGCAGTACCCCGCCCAGTCCTTCCACCGGTAGCTAATGCACAGGGGCTGCGTACGCTCGTGGAAAGGCGTCGGAATCGGCATCGTCGGTCAAGGGCCTCGCAAGGAGCGGAGAGTGTATCTCCAGGTCTCTGCCGGGGGCAAGGCCGCCCGGTCAACACCTTCATGCCGGTCTCCTCTCGACGGACGGTTTGGCGGGGGAAGAGTAGCCCAAATCGCAGGCGTAATGTGGGCTGTAATGTTGGCCTGGCATTCTGGGGTCCTCATAGATTCCCCATAGGCCGCCGGCATACCAAATGCCGGCCCTTTTTTTGTTCGCCCGGGCGGGAAAGGACGGGCGCGCTATTTCGCCGTGCACCCTCCCCCCGTCTGCCACATCAGGAAGCTCATCTGATCGACCGCCGCGGCGATCTGCTTGTCGACCGGGGAGCCCATGCCGTGGCCGGTGTCGCGGTCCACCAGCAGGAGGATGGGCTTCTGCGCCGGATCGCTCGCCGTGGCGGCCTGGAGGCGGGCGGCCATCTTGCGGGCATGGAGGGCGTGGACCCGCTCGTCCCGCTCGCCGGCGGTCAGCAGCAGGGCCGGATATCGCACGCCGCTCTTGACGTTGTGGTAGGGCGAGTAGCGGAGCAGGACGGCGAGGTCCTTCGGATCGTCGGGCGATCCGTATTCGGGGACCCAGTTGCGGGCGCGCAGGAACTTGGGATAGCGCACCATGTCCATCAGCGGCACCATGGCGACGCCGGCCGCGAAGAGGTCCGGCCGCTGGGTCACCGCGGCGCCGATCAGCAGGCCGCCGTTCGAGCCGCCGAGGATGGCGAGCCGCTCCGGGCGGGTATACCCCTTGGCGATCAGCCATTCGGCGGCGGCGAAGAAGTCGTCGAAGACGTTCTGCTTCTTCTCCAGCATGCCGGCGCGGTGCCACTCCTCGCCGCGCTCGCCGCCGCCCCGCAGGTTCGGCAGCGCGTAGACGCCTCCCGCTTCGAGCCACGGCACCATGCCTTCGTCAAAATAGGTGGTGGTGGAGATGCCGAAACCGCCGTATCCATACAGGAGCGTGGGGTTGCAGCCGTCGAGCTTCAGCCCCTTTTTGTGGACCAGGAACATGGTGATCCGGGTGCCGTCCTTCGAGAGATATTCGACCTGCTCGACCGCGATGGCCGCGGAGTCGAACGGCACGCTCTTCTGCCACCAGACCTGCCGTTCGCCCGTGACGAGGTCCACTTTGTAAAGGGCCCCCGGCGCATTGAAGCTGCTGAAGTCGAAGAAAGCCTCCGTCCGGTCCGGCGTGGTGGCCATGACGTCGGCGGTGCCGAGGCCCGGCAGGGGGAGCTCACCCTTCGATTGGCCGTCCAGCCCGAAACGCTCGAGGCGGGTGGCGGCGTTCTGCAGGTACTCGGCCACCAGGAGCCCGCGTGCCAGCGACAGGCTCTGGAGCGCCGCGTCCTTGCGCTCGGGGATGATCTCCCGCCATTTCGCCGGCGCGGGATCGCGGAGGTCGACGGCCACCACCCGCTTGTTGGACGCGCTCAGGCTGGTGGTCATGTAGAGGGTGTCCCCCACGATGGGATCGCCCTTGCGGTAGACGTCGGGCAGGCCGCTCTGGGCCGGTTGGCCGACGACGATCGGCCGGCGATCCGCCTTGCCGGTGCGCAGCCACGCCTGGAAATCCATCACCCAGAGGTCGTTGACGGCGCTGCCCATCCAATGGCCGACCAGCGCCCAGTGGCCGTCGGGGCTGAGATGGGCGAAGGGGCCCCAGGTCTTGGCGCCCGGGCCTTCCTTGTCCTGCTCGATCAGCGTGCGGTCCTGCCGGGGGTGGGTGCCCACGCGGTGGAAACGGACCCGCCGGGAGGACGGGTTCTTCAGGTCGGCAAGGTGGTTGTAGAGGAAGCCGGAGCCGTCCGGCAGCCATTCGACCTCGCGCACCTTGCCGGTGATCTCGTCCGCCAGCCAGGTCCCGGTCGCGGCCTCGACGAGATAGAGGGTGGCGTTCTCGTCTCCGGCCTTGAACAGTCCGCAGGCCACCAGCCGGCCGTCCGGGCTGGGCTCGTACCAGGCGAGCGTGGTGAGACCGCTGGGATCGACCGCCGCGGGATCGAGGAGGACGCGGGAGGGTCCGCCGCCCTGGGAGACCCGCAGGGACGGCTGCTGCTGGCCGTCCTCGATCTCCCGGTAGAAGAGGAGGTCCCCACGCTGCGCGACGTTCCCGCGGCCGCCACCGTGGGTCAGCGAGCGCAGACGGGCCGCGATCTCTTGCCGCCCCGGCAGCCGGTCGAGCACCGAGCGCGTGTAGGCGTTCTGGGCATCCGTCCAGGCGGCCACCTTGGCGTCGAGAGCGGCGTCCTCCCTGGCCGGCTCCAGCCCCGCGCTCCCTTCCAGCCACCGGTAGGGATCGACGATTTCGATGCCATGCACGACCTCGCGGACCGGCTGGACCTCGGTCGCCGGCGGGCCCGCCGTCACGGTCGCGGCGGCGAGGAGGGGGATCAGGAGCTTCCAGGACACGGGACACCTCCAGGCGTCAGGGGTTTGCCAGGAATTTCTACGTTCGACGACCGCGGTGGTTGCACCGCTGCAGGCGGGCAGGATGGCGGACTTCGTGGCCTTCCTCTGCTTACACGGCTGTTCGAAGACAGCCTTCGCCTCTACCTTGGCGAGCAGCGCCTGCGCCGCACGCAGGCGGTGCCGGCGCCACTGCCGCTGTTGCGCGACGCGGTGCCGGTCGCGGGCATCGATCTCGACGACACGAGCCGCCTCTGGGAGATCGAGTGATCCTCTGCGACGTCAATGTGCTGCTTGCCGCCTGATCCCTCGCAGGCCGAGGTGCGCCGGATTGAGCCTGGTCCTCGCCATTGGACGATCTTCCGGGATCTTGTGCTGGCAACCGGCATTCGCGGCTCGGATACCACCGACGCCTACCTTGCAGCCCTCGCCATGGAGCACGGCTGTGAGTGGTGGACGACAGACGGAGGCTTCTCCCGCTTTCCCGGGCTCCGCTGGCGCAATCTCGCGACGTGACCCCCACCGTCCCTTGGGGACGAGATAATGCTATCCTGTCGTCCAGGAGGAAGACAGGGGAGACTCGTTTTCCCCTGGTGTTTTCTGATGATGAGGTATAAAATCCTCCCAGAAACGACTCCGCAAGGGAGCAAGCCATGAGCCAGTCAGCCGCCGCGCTCGCGCCTCTGCCCTTCGAGCTCGTCTACGACGACGGAGAGCCTTTGGAGACCGAGTGGCACACTCTGGAGTACCCCTTCCTGCGCGAGCTGATCGGCCAGGTCATGGCCGAGCAGGGGAGGATCGATTTCTACACCGGCGGCCACATGTTCGTGTACTACTCCGTCGAGCAGGCCCGGGAGGTCTCGGAAGAGATGCGGAAAGGACTGCCGTGGCGGGCCTTCCGCGGACCGGACGTCTTCTGGGTGGGCGGCGTCGATCCGGACCGCGAGCGCAGGGTCTGGATCGCCTGGGAGGAGGGAGGACGGCTGCCGGACCTCATCGTCGAGCTCCTCTCCCCCTCCACCGCGCACAAGGACCGGACGGAGAAGAGAGACCTCTACGCCCGGCCGATGAGAACGGACGCATCTGGAGCGAGCAGCTCGGCGTCTCCTTCGGAATCTGGCACGGAGTCGTCGGTCAGCGGATGGGCGACTGGGTCCGCCTCTTCCATCGCGACGGCACCCTGGTTCCCACGCGGGAAGAGGCGCAATACCAGCGGGCCGAGGCCGAGCGCGAGCAGGCCGCGGCGGAGCGCCAACGGGCTGAGGCGGCGAGCGAGCGAGCCGAGGCCGAGCGCCAGCGCGCGGAGGCCGCGGAAGCCGAGCTGGCGCGCTTGCGGGCCTTGCTCGACGAGCGCGGCGCGCCGGCTGATTGAACCCCAAGGCCCTCAAGGGCTGCAAGGACAGAAATCACCCGCCTCCGCGCCCACTATCTGTCCTTGCAGTCTTTGAGATCCTTCAGGTCCTTGTCTCCGCCTCCCGCTCCATCGCCTTCGCCTGTACCGCCCTTCCCATGGCCCGCAGCAGGGTGGCATAGCCCTTGAGCAGCGCCCGCCGCTCCGGATGGGTCGGCGGATAGGCGGCGTTGTAGATGGCCAGAGCGCGACGGTAGAGCGCCTCGGATTCGGCGTAGCGCCTCTGGTCGCGGCAGAGGTCGGCCAGGGACCTCAGGGAGGAGGCGAGCTGGGGATGGTGGGCCCCCAGGGCCTTCTCCCGGATCCGGATCGCCCGCCGCAGCAACGTCTCCGCCTCTCCGCCCTTCTCCGGATCCGCCGCCAACGCGTTGGCGAGGTTGGTCAGGATCAGCGCCGTGCGCGGGTGAGCCGGGCCCAGGACCTTCTCCCAGATGGCCAGGGCGCTGCGGTGGAGCCGCACCGCCTCCGCCAGACGGTGCTCGTCGTCATAGAGGACGGCCAGGGCCTCCAGATTGGCGGCCAGGTCGGGATGCTCCGGCGGCAGCGCCCGCTCGCGGATCTTGAGGCCGCGGAGGAGCAGAGCCTCCGCCTGCCGGTTGTCCCCCTGGGCGGACCGTGCCATGCCGAGATTGTTGAGCGAGATGGCGACGTCCGGGTGCCACGGCCCCAGGGCGGCCTCGCGGATGGCCAGGGCCTCCCGGAAGAGACCCTCCGCCCTGGGCATCTCGCCGCGCATGGCGTAGAGGACGCCCAGGTTGCTGAGCAGCTTCGCCACCTCCGGATGGCGCCGGCCGAGCCTCCCCTCGCGGAGCCGCAGCGCCTCCTGGAATCGTGCCTCCGCCTCCGGCCGGCTCTGCGCCTGATCGACCAGCGCGAGGTGCTCCAGGCTGTCAGAGAGGTCGAGAGGATCGCCGCCCGGCTGGCGGTGGATCTTCAGCGCGTCCTCCAGCAGGGGGCGGGCCTCATCGTAGAGGCCCAGCTTGAAGTAGACCTGCCCGATGGTGTCCAGCAGGTGCGCCTGCACGGGCGGCTGCTCGCGGAGGTCGCGGCGGACCCGCCGCGCCCCCTGGTCCAGGAGCTCGCGCGCCGTGACGGTGCTCCCGCGCGTCTCCCCGGGATCGGAGACCTTGAACAGGTCGGTGAGGAAGCCGGCGATCTCATCCCCCTGCCGCCGGCTCAGCTCCGCGGCCTGTCGGGAGCGGACCGCCGCGTCGCGCTCCTGGCGCAGGTCCCAGGTGTACTTGACCACCCCGGCGGCGACCAGGAGAACGGCGAGCCCGATCGCCAGCGCCCGGTTGCGCCGCCGCGGCTTGTCGCCGATCCAGAGCAACTGCTGGAGCGCCTCCGACGCCGAAGGCCGGTTCTCGGGAGCCAGGGACTTCAGTCTCTCGATGAGGTCGGTCAGGTGCGCGTCGATCCCGGTCACCGGCAGGGTGCGCCCCTTCTGGACCTCCTTGAGGAGCTCGAAGGCGCCGAGGTCCAGGGGGTACGGCGGCTTGCCGGTGAACAGCTCCTGCAGCAGCAGCCCGAAGGAGTACATGTCGCTGGCGACGGAGACCTCCTCGCCGCGCGCCTGCTCCGGGCTCATGCAGCCGGCGGTGCCGACCACTTTTCCCCGCCCGGTAAAGGCGGGCTGGAACGACTCCTCGGATTCCGGGATGAATACGGCCGTATGGTCCGGGTCGAGCCCCCCGCCCGCCGCCGGCGCGTCCTCGCCCAGGCGGGCGATGCCGAAGTCGAGCACCTTCACCCCGCCGTCCCAGGTGAGCATCACGTTGCTCGGCTTGAGATCGCGATGGATGATCCCCTGGGCGTGCGCGGCCACCAGGGCGTCGGCGATCCGCTCGGCGACGCCGAGCCGGGCCGCGGGGTCGATCCCCTGCTGGATCGCCTCCCGCAGGGTCTTGCCGCGGATCAGCTCAAGGACCAGGAAGTCGGTCTCCTCGCCGGTGACGAAGTCGTGGATGGCGCAGATGTTCGGATGGTTGAGCCGGGAGAGGACGCGCGCCTCGCTCAGCAGGCGCGACCGGCCGTTGGACGTCAGGACGTCCGTCTTCGCCCAACAGCTTGTGGATGCGGATCGTGCCGACCTTCCGTCCCAGAAGGCCGTCGGTCTTCGGCTCTCCTGGAGGGGCGTCGGTCAACGTGTCCTCTTGGCAATCATCGAATAGCAATACCATCTCTCGCGCCATCTCACACCTCGAATGGAGTCTGCAGTGGGAAAGAGCATGACGCGTCAAGCTTACGGCGAGCATTACGGACGAAATGATTTATCCTCGCCGGCCATCCATCCTTGAAGGAGGCGCCATGAGCCTGACCATGCTCGATCTGGGCAGCGATGCCCGCACGTACAGCTCCGAGCCCCTGCCGCCGTTGCGGCCGATCTGGGTCGGGTTCGTCCTGGCTCTTGGGTTCCTGGTGGGTGAGGTTATCACCGTGAGCGACGGGAACGTGGGAGTCGCGGGGTTGTTCCTCCTGGGTTGCGGCATCGGCGGCGCGCTCTACTGGCTCGCCTGCGTGCAGCGGTTTCACACGATCCTCAACCTGATCGCACCTTTCGTGAACGGGAAGTCGACCTATCCGTACACGTCCGGCCAGGCCGTCGGCTATCACTTCATCCCGTTCTACAACCTCATCTGGGTCTACAAGTGGCCGGCGGTGCTCTCCAGGTACCTCGAGGAGAACACGCCGGTGAGGATGATGTCCGGAGGGGCCCTGGGCCTGCTCTCGCTGCTCGCCCTGCTCATGCGGGCCGTGGACGGATTCATGGGGCTCTCGTGCCTCTTCCTGCTCGGCGTCTACATCTCCGGCAAGCTCCAGCAGGCCATGAACGAGCACGAGCGGGTGCGGGGAGTGGCCGAGGTGTTCACCTGAAATCGCCTTCCTCCCGGTGGTAAGGTCCCCCCCGGGAGGAAGGCACGCATGCGGCTGATCAAGATCGCGCTCGGCAACGTCAACCCCACGGTGGGGGCGGTGCGCTCGAACGTCGACCGGGTCCTTGCGCAGGCCCGCGAGATGGCGGCGGACGGGGTAACGGTCGGGTGCTTCACGGAGCAGGTGGTGGGGGGGTATCCCACCGAGGACCTCATCCAGTGGCGGGCGTTCCTCGCCGCCCAGCGCAGCGAGCTCGAACGGCTCGCCGAGGAGACGGTCGATCTCCCCTCCGTGCTCGTGGTG
>QHVW01000570.1 GCA_003223675.1 Acidobacteriota bacterium | reverse complement strand
CGCCTACTCCAACGCCGCGGCCACCGGTGGTCATCAGGTGCTCGTCGGTGGTGCCAGTCGTTCTTCCCCTCCGGAACGCGCTCCAGCACGCGGCGCGTCCCGGCCGACTCCCGTTCCAATTCGGCCAGCAACAGCTCGGCGATCGTCGGCATGGATGTTCCTCCCGTCTTACTGGACCAGGAAGTTGAAGGTGACGGTCAGCTTGTAGCCTACCGGGACCCCCTGATACCGGGCGGGCTCGTAGGCCCACCATTTCCAGGTGGTCACGGCCTGGTCCGACTGGCGTTTGGGAAGCTGTTTGAGAACCTTCGCCGACGCCGGACAGCCTTCCGAGTCCAGGATCACCTCGAGCACCGCGCTGCCGGAGGTCTTGCTCTCCCTCGCCGCCTCGGTGTAGGGAGGCAGGGGAGCGAACAACGGCTGCGGATGGATCAAGGACCCCACGTCCTTGGACGTCCCGCTGTATTCCAGGACCGGCTCGCCGTCCGTCGCGCGATCGCGGGCGAGCAGCCGGAGGTTGCAGAGCAGGGGACGGAGAAGGACCGGCGACGGCTCCGTGGCCGGCCTCTCCTTCAGGAGCTTGCGGATCCGCGCCAGGGCATCGCCGAGGACGGCGGGAGGAATGGACCGGTGATAAAAATCTTTATTGGCGGCGTCCAGCCGCTCGTTGGCCTGGCTCGAGCGCGTCATGGAGGGCGCGCCGGAATGATTGAAGGCGACGTATGCCCGGGTGAGCTGCACCAGGACCTCGGCAAGCCCGCTGTCGTCGTCTTTCCGCGCCGCCTCGAGCGCCTTCTCGGCCGCTTCGCCGTCGCCGGCCGCCAACTGACTCAGGCCCGCATCGATCCGCTCCCAAGGGACCGCTGGAGCCGCGGGCGCCGCGCTCTGGGCGAACGCGGCCGGTCCAACCAGCAATACGAAACTCCAGACCTGAAACGCACGACCGAATCTACCACCCGATCGGAACATGATCTCCCCTCCTCGTTCTGGTCCCTAAGCATATCCAAACCGGTCCCCCTCAACGCAAATACCCCAGCGCCTGGAGCTCCTTCCGGAGCTCCTCGTCGAGCACCGCCGTCCCCGCCTGGAGCGCTCCCTTGCGCCGGCGCTCGGCGGCGAGGAGATGGGCGCGGAGATAGCCCGTCCGCACCGCCCGCTCGTCGGCCAGGTCGCGGTGCTCTCCGGGATCGGCCTGGCGGTCGTAGAGAGAGCGGCCGGCGTCGGGGGCGCGGTCCTCGATCATCCGCCAGGCGGGCGTGGTCACCGAGGCGGCGCGGAAACCGTGCTGATCGAGCCAGGAGTAGGCCTCGTCCTCCGCATCGTCCCCGGGAGCCTCGCCCAGAATCCACGGGGCGAGGCTGCGGCCTTCCACGACCGGCGAGATGGGCAGTTCCAGGAGATCGAGGATCGTCGGCGCCACGTCCACCTGCTGGACCTGCCGCTGCACGGTCCTGGCCCCGGCGCCGGGAGCCCGCACGATCAGCGGCACGTCGAGCACCTCGGAATGCAAGGTTTTTCCGTGCTCCCAGCCGCCGTGCTCGAACAGCTCCTCACCGTGGTCCGAGATGAAGACCACGACCGTGTCCTCCCACAGGCCGCGCCGGGCGAGGAGATCGATCAGCTCGCCGAAGGCCGCGTCGTTGGCGGCGATCTCGGCGTCATAGAGGTCGAGCAGGCTCTGGCGCAGCTCCGGGGTGGGGGCGAGCGATCCGTCCTCCAGGCGGTGGAAGACCTTCATGCGGGTGAGGAGCTCGTCGTGGACCTCCGGGGCGAAGCGCTGCCGGAAGGGAGCCGGCGGAGTGTAGGGGGCGTGCGGCTCGACGGTGTGGAGATAGAGGAAGAAGGGGGCGTCCCGCTTCCACCCGGACTCCAGCCAGCCGGCCGCCGCGGCGTTGACGTCGGTCGCCGCGCTGTGCTTGCGGGGGAGGAGCTCATAGGTCTCGAACCCCTGCCCCAGGCCGAAGCTGCGGGCCACGTTGCCGTTGGTCACGAATCCGGCGGTGTGATAGCCGCGCGCCTGGAGCATCTCGGCCAGAGTGAGCGCCTGCTCGGAGAGCTTGTCCCGCCGGCCGTTGACTCCATGGGTGCGGGGGAGGAGGCCGGTGAGGATTGTGGTGGTGGCCGGGCGGGTCCAGGAGGACTGGGCCACCGTGTGGCGGAAAGTGACCGCCTGCCGGGCAAAGGCGTCGACGTGCGGCGAGACCGGCCGCGAGTATCCGTAGCAGCCGAGATGGTCGGCCCGCAGCGCGTCCACGAGATAGAGGATCACGTTGCGCGGCCGTGGCCCCGCCGCGGGCCGCAAGGAGGCGGGCACCGCCGTGGCCGTCTGGGGGATCGCGGCCGTGGCTTTAGGGGCATGGGGAGCGGCGAGGACCGGCCGCCAAAGCACCAATCCATTTCCTCCCTGTTTGCCGGAGAGAGCGGTCAGGGAGAGCCGCGCCGGTCCCGTTCCAGCGTCACCCAGAGGCAGGACCACCGGCCCCGAGCCGGGCTGGAGGCGGCCCACCTCCCGCTCCGCGCCGCCTTCAGGCTGCAAAGTGACCCGGAGCTCGCCCGTTTCACCGCCGCGGGAACGCAGGTCGTCCATGGCCAGCACGGCCCCGGGAGGAAGACGCTGGAAGGAGTCGATCCGCCAGCCGAAGGGTAAGGAGAGCTGACCGCCGGCCCCCCGCACGCGCCCCTGCTCGTCCACGCCGGTCGCGAAACGGAGGAGATCCCAGGCCACGGCGAGCCGGCGGTGGTCGTCGCTCTTGCCGCCGCTCTCCTCGAAGGGGGAGCGCGTCCAGGCATAGCGCAGCACCAGCCGGTTCTCCCCGGACCGCAGCGCCTTCTCCGGAAGGACCGTCCTGGCCTCCTCCCCCGAGATCGTCACCCGGCCAGAAGGCCGAGAAGGCAGACGGAGAGGGCGGTGCGGCGGAAACGGCGGAGGGGTGACATGGGTAGGGGGGGAGGATACCGTACCCGTGGGCGCTCTGCGTTGGCTGAAGGTAGATCGTTAGCCTCGGAGCGCGATCTTGGTCCGATCGTGCAGGGTAGGAAGCATAGATGGCCACGCCTCCGGAGCTCCCACCGCACCTAGGATGGTGAAGTGCGGACCCCACGGGCCAAGGGAGGCTCGGCGGCGGGAGCCGCACAGGAGATTCCATTCCCATGCGCAGAGCTCTCTTCGCCGTGCTTT
>QHVW01000232.1 GCA_003223675.1 Acidobacteriota bacterium | reverse complement strand
AGCGCCTCTCCGCCCTCCTCCGCCGCCACTGGCGCCAGCGCTTCCACTACCGGAGCGCCGAGGAGTGGGGCGACCTCTTAAAGGGATTGGGATTGACGGTGGACGCGCAGCCGATGGGGATGGGGACGCCGTATTCGAATGTTTTGCTGGCGGGGCGGAAAACAACCCCTCACTCCCCAACCCCTCTCTCCCATCCCTCCGCCCACCCTGGCCGGGGAGAGAGGGGCTTTCAAAGGCATTCCGGCTAACCTCTCCCTCTTCTCCCCGGTAGGGTGGGTGGAGGGATGGGAGAAGAGGGCCGGGGTGATGAGGGGCCAACGCTCCGACGACGCCTATCCTTCGATCCCCGCCACCAACCCCCGAGTCACCTCCGCCGCCCCCACCTCCCGGCACCCGCTCACGTTCTGCCCCGCCCACAGAGGCGAAAAATCCCCCTTTCCCTGACCCTCGGCCCTGGCCCGCAAAGGCGCGATCGCCGACGAAGCCAAAGGAAACTCGGGAGCCTCCTCACGGGTCGGACCCAGCTCCCGCATCACCCGGTTCACGATCCCCCGCGCGGGCCGGCCGGAGAAGAGGTTGGTCAGCGCCGTGTGGCGGGCCGCCTCGCTCCGGAGGGCCGCGCGGTGCACCGCGCTGGTGGTCGACTCCGGGCAGAGCAGATAGGCCGTGCCCACCTGCACCCCCGCCGCGCCCAGCCGCAGAGCGGCGGCGACGCCTTGCGCGTCCGCGATGCCTCCGCTGGCGATGACCGGCACCTTCACCGCCGCCACCACCTGCGGCACCAGCGCGAACGTCCCCACCTGGACCGTCAGGTCGTGCGACAGGAAATGACCGCGATGCCCACCCGCCTCCAGCCCCTGCACGATGACGGCGTCCACCCCGCGGTCCTCCAGCCAGAGCGCCTCCTCGACCGTGGTCGCCGAGGAGAGGATCTTGGCGCCCCAGGACCGCACCCGCTCCAGCAACGCCGCCGCGGGAAGGCCGAAGTGGAAGCTCACCACTGGAGGCCTGAATTCCTCCAGCACGTCCGCGGCCTCCGCGGTGAAGGGCGCGCGCACGGGCCCTGCGGTGATGGAGCTGGGATCGATCCCATGCTCCTCGTAATACGGCGCCAGCACGGCCCGCCAGGACGCCTCCCGAGCGGCGTCGAACGCGGGCGGCGTATGGCAGAAAAAGTTCACGTTATAAGGCCTGGAGGTCTGGGACCGGATCGCCTCCAGCTCCTTGCGCAGGGCGTCCACACTCAGCATGGCGCAGGGGAGCGAGCCCAGCCCGCCCGCGTTGGACACCGCCACCGCGAGCGCGCTCCCCTGCACGCCCGCCATCGGCGCCTGGATGACCGGAAGCTCGATGCCGAATAATTGTTGCAAGGTTTTCATCGGATTTATGAATCACCTTTCATGATCTGAGCCGCCTCGGCGGACGTGCGGACCGGAATCACCTCGAAATCCACCAGATCGGCCCACGCCTGAATCCAGGGATCGAACAGCGACGCGTCCTCCGTCTCCATGAGCTGGAAGCAGCGCTGGAAATCGTGATCGACCCAGCTCGAGACATACCGCAGCCCCTCGGGCATGAGGCGGCCCCGCTCGCGCGCCCGGCGATAGATCTCCGGCGCAGCGCCATCTTTGTATGTCTCCAGGACCATGTAGAGCATGGGCTGTCTCCTCCCCGTCACGGCTCATCCTACCAGCCGGTGATACCCTGGTCCTCCATTCAGAAGGGAGGCACGGCATGGCCAGATACGGTCGTATCGTCATCTCGCGGTTCGGCGGTCCCGAGGTCCTGGACGTCGTCGAGGACGAGCTGCGCGACGCGCGCGAGGGGGAGGTCCGGGTCAAGGTGCTCGCCGCCGGGGTTTCGTGGGTGGAGCGGATGATGCGCCACGGCTCCTATCCCGGCCAGCCGAAGCCGCCGTTCACGCCAGGATACGACGTCGTGGGCGTGGTCGATCAACGGGGCCCTGGGGCCTCCCGCTTCGCCGAGGGGGAACGCGTGGCGGCCCTGACCATCCACGGCGGCTATGCCGAATACATCTACCTGCGCGAGGAGGAGCTGGTGCCGGTGCCGGCCGAGGTCGATCCCGCGGAAGCCGTCTGCCTGGTGCTCAACTACGTCACGGCCTACCAGATGCTCCACCGGACGGCCCAGCTCGCGAGCGGCCAGAGCGCCCTCGTCCACAGCGCGGCGGGCGGCGTGGGCACGGCGTTCCTGGAGCTCGCGAAGCTCGCCGGGGTCACCACCTATGCCACCGCCTCGGCCGCCAAGCACGAGCTCGTCGCCCGCCTGGGCGGCCACCCGATCGATTACCGGCAGGTGGACTTCGTCCAGGCGGTCCGCGATCTCACCCGGGGAGCGGGCGTGGACGCCGTCTTCGACGCGGTCGGGGGACGGCACTGGCTGCGCTCAGGCCGCTGTCTCCGCGCCGGCGGCCAGCTCGTCGCCTACGGCTCGCAGCACGAGGTGGGCCAAAACCGGCTCGCGGCCCTGGCGGAGGACGCCGTCAGCGCTCTGCTGCTGGTGCTGTGGCCCGGCCGGCGCTTTCGTTTCTACGCCATCACCAGTATGAAGCGCGATCATCCGGACTGGTTCCGGGAGGATCTGACCGCGCTGTTCGATCTCCTGGCGCAAGGGAAGATCCGCCCCGTGATCATGGACCGCATCCCCTGGCGGGAGGCGCGCCGGGCCCAGGAGATCCTCGACCAGGGCGCCATCCAGGGGAAGCTGGTGCTGACCTTCACCTGAAGAGCACTGGCACGCCGATTGCTCACTATTCCGCGTGGGGAGGGGTGTATCAGTAGACCGCAGACGAGAAAGGAGCACGTCATGAGGTTTCCTGACCCCCGCCGCGCCAGAGTCGTGGCCATCTCGCTTCTAGTCCTGCTCGCCGCTTCGGCGGCCTTCGCAGCCGAGCCGGGCAACTCCTACCATCAACGGAATCTGGTTTCGAACGGCGGCGTTCCCGCCGAGCATGTAGACACGGACCTCGTCAACGCCTGGGGCCTCGCGGCGAGCGCGGCCGGACCGTGGTGGGTCAACGCGGCCGATGCCGGCAAATCGCTGCTCTACAATGGCGAAGGCGTCAAGAATTCGCTCGTCGTCGCGGTCGCCGGCGCGCCGACGGGGATCGTCTTCAACGGCGGCACGGGCTTCGTCCTCCCGAGCGCCGGAGCCGCCCGCTTCCTCTTCGCCAGCGAGGACGGGACGATCTCCGCGTGGAGCCCGAGCCTGGTGCCGAATACCCAGGCGGTCGTGGTGATCGACAATTCCGCGTCCGGGGCGAGCTACAAAGGGCTCGCGATCGATTCGACGACCGCCGGGACCCGCCTTTACGCGGCAAACTTCCACGGCGCCCGCGTGGACGTCTTCGACGCCAGCTTCGCTCCCGTGACCGTGGCCGGCGCGTTCACGGATCCGAGCCTTCCGGCGGGCTATGCCCCGTTCGGAATCCAGACGCTCGCCGGCAGCGTGTTCGTCGCCTATGCCAAGCAGGACGCGGCGGGCGAGGACGAGGTCGCGGGGGAGGGGCTCGGCGTCATCGACAAGTACGACCTCGCCGGCCGCCTGCTCGCGCGGGTGGCCACGGGGGGTGCGCTGAACGCTCCGTGGGGCATGGCCCTGGCGCCGGCGGGGTTCGGCCGCTTCAGCGGCAAGCTCCTGGTCGGCAACTTCGGCAATGGCCGCATCAACGTGTTCGACCCGGTGACCTTCGAGCCGAAAGGCCATCTCAAAGGTGCGGACGGCAAGGCGATCGTCATCGATGGCCTCTGGGGGATCGCCTTCGGCAACGGTGGCACCGCCGGCCCGAAGACCACGCTCTTCTTCGCCGCGGGACCGAACGATGAGGAAGACGGGCTGTTCGGACGTCTCGACCCGCCGTAGCAGCGCGCGCTAGCGGCGCCGGTGGAAATCGACCACAGACCAGGTGGTCCGCGAAAAGTCGGCGAATTCGGCGAGGTCCGCCGTCGCGGCCTGGCCTTCAGGAGAGGACCAGGCCGCTTCCATGACCTCCCGGTCGGCCCAGAACAGCTCCACGATGGCGTCCCACCCGGGGTGCTTGCGCGTGGGATCGGGAGCGACGTAATTCTGCGTGTAGCGCAGGAGATCCGGAATCGCCTCGGCCATGGGCCCGTGCACGCCGCGCAGGTAGGCCTGAAACTCGCCTTCGCTGAGATCCGGCCGCCGATAGAGGACCACCATGAATTTGACCATTGTGAATCCTTGAGATTGCCGCCAGGTCGCAAAACCGCGGGGGCGGCCCCACAGGGCCGCCCGCCGTTCTAGCAAGGCTCGGAGAACACGCACTTATACCCGCTGCGGCTCGAATCGAATTCCCAATATCCGTCGACGCACACGGCGGGCAACAACTGCACCACATTGTACGGGAAGCAGCAGGAGCCGAAGTCCATCCAGCTCCTATCGCCGTCCGTGCACTCGGCAGCCCGGGCTCTGGAGCCGGGGCCGAGGGCGAGGGAAGTGAGAGTCAGAACGAAGACAAAGAGGACGGGGCGAAGCCTGCGCATCGTTTTCCTTCCTTTCTCCCCTGCCGATCGGGGCCGGGGGCGACGCAACCTCACAAGAGAAGAGTGAGGGCCGGGTGCTTTACCGCGCCGGTCCTTGGGTCTCCGGCCCTGGCGCATCCCGGTCGCTTCAGCGCTGGGTCGCGTTTCCGGCGCGAGATCGGTGAGACAAGGGTTTCGAGGAACTGATGAAGCGCATTCCCGACAGCATTGTCGGTCCAGAAGACGTGCTTCGCCTTGGTTGGGAAAGGAGATCGCTCAGGATCGATGAGACCCAAGGCAACAGCCATGGAGTACCCGGCCACGTCCCAGTCGGTCCAGTCGTCGAGCGCTGCTCTGAGCGTTTCGATGCTGGAGCTCATATTGACCGTCCGTCTAAGAGGGTGTCTCGAAAGAGACACTCTCAGAGGACCCGCCAAGTGCACGGCAGGACGGAGAAAGCAAGCGCTCGCGCCCTCGCGGTGCATGATTTGCCGGACGAGGGGGCGCGGTGGACGGATTCCTCCCGGGGAAGGACCCGCGCGGTGCACGGCCACGCACTCAAGGTGCACGGACGAGCCCTCAAGGTGCACGGACGAGCCCTCAAGGTGCGCGGATGCGCCCTCAACGTGCGCGGACGGGCCCTCAACGTGCGCGGACGGGCCCTCAAAGTGCGCGGACGGGCCCTCAAAGTGCGCGGATGCGCCCTCAAAGTGCTTGGACGGGCCCTCAAGGTGCGCGGACGCGCCCTCGAAGTGCGGCTTTGGTCCCACAAATTTTTTGCTCGCGCCCTCTTTTGGGCGCGCTCCATCCCCTTTGGGGAAGGTACCGTCCCTTTTGGGGATGCAACCGTACCCTTGGGGGCGCGACCGGCCCAAAAGAGGGACGCTACCTTCCCCCTCGAGGGCGCGACCATCCCCTTCGGGGATAGAACCGTACCCTTCGAGGGCGCGACGGGAAAATTCGGGGATGCTGCGCGCCCAAAAGAGGGCGCACAGCGCCCTTTTGGGGGACGGTCCGATCCCCGCGAGGGACAGTACCTTCCCCACGAGGGACGGTACCGATCCCGCGAGGTCTCAAAAGCCAGCCCCGCGGGCTGCCTGCGCCCCCTGCGGGGGGCTGATCTACCCCTCCTCCGCCCACGCGGCCCCCTTGTCCGCACATGGTCTACCTCCCCCCGCGATCAATCAACAGGTGTAGGTGAGTCAGGGCGCAGAGAGCGCACTGATCGTGACGTAGTATCCGTCCGGATCCCGGAGTGAGAATTCCCTCGTTCGCGTGTTCGGGTTCACGTGAGGCTCCTCTTCGAGCCGAGTGACGAGAGCGCGTGCCCTTGGCAGCGCCAGGTCAAAATCATCGACACGGAAGAACAACAGGAGGCCGTTGCCAGGCGTCCCCCGATCGGGGCTCGTCAAGGGGGGATGCTCGTGCGCGCCCCACTTGTGGAGGCAGAGCAACACGGTTCCATCCGCATCCAGGATCTGGCCAAAGTCGTCATGCTCCGGAGGAGTCTCGGGCTGGCCGAAGAGCGACTGGTACCATTTGAGGCTGCCCGGAACGTCCCTGACGCCGATGATCGTCCATGTGCGTTTCATCGTATTTCCGCTGGTCGGGTTACGAGCTTGGATGCCGGTCGCGCCAGCCGATCATCGAGACGATCGGCAATCCCACGCACGGGATGTGGCCGATCAGTTGGACCCACCATCGGGGCCTGAGCACCGTCGGGTGGTGTACCAGGAGCGGGATCACCATCAGCGACATCACCAGCCAGATGAACGGTCCATAGACCGCGGCCACCTTCAGCGGTCCGAGGGGAGACTGGACCAGGCTCCGGAGCCGGGGTGAGCTCTCGTACAGAAGCAGGAACACCGTCGACCACCCCAGGGCGACGCCGAAGTGCATCAGCAGGCCGATCGCCGCCGTCCTGGCGCCGCCGTCGAGCGCCGACGGGCCCAGCAGCGTGGAGGCCACGCCCTGGAAGACGCGCTCCGGATTGGAGTTGTAAAAAAAGCTTTGAATGCTCGCGAAGAGCCCGTCGATGATACCGGTCAGGAGACCGGCAAGCAGGATTCGGGACAGGGCCGAGCCAGGGCGGCCTGCGGCTTGAGGGCTGGTCATGGAGGGATGGTACTGGTTCCGGAGCATTGGGTCCATCCCCCCAGCCCGGAGGGTCTCCCCTCCGGGCCTGGCTTGTGGCTATGAGACGGAAACGGCGGTTGCGCCAACGGGCACGTACGAGGCTTCCTTGGTTTCGCGCGCACCTTCCTGGACCACCGCCGGCCGCACGAGCTCCTCCATCGATGCGTTGAGCTTGGCCGGCTCGTCGACGAACGGCTCATGCCCGGACTCCTCGAACCAGACGAGCCTCTTCGACGGCGCGGTCAGCGCGTGGAAGTAGGCCACGCTGGTCTCCGGGGAAACCCAGTGATCGTGGCGGCCGAGCAGGAAGAACACAGGCATCCGCAGCGCGGGCACGGCCGTGACAAGGGTTATTCTCGAAACCTCATCCCACATGGCGTCGAGGGAGAACCGGAAGCCCCGGATCAGGTTCGGCAGATCGGCAATCGAATTTTCCGGGCCTTCGAGGAGAATCCTTCCGAGGTCCCAGAGCGTCTTCGTATTGAGATGGCCCTCGAAGCGGTTCAGCCAGATGCGCTGCGTCCACAGACTCTTCGCGGAGTACGGGGGCGGCCCGATCGCACGCAGCTCCTCCAGTGCCTTGCGGCGCCCCACGGGGCGTCTCTACAGTGGAATATCCTTTCGAGACACCTCTAGGGCGCGGAGAGCGCGCTAATCGTGACGTAGTATCCGTCCGGATCTCGCAGTGAAATCTCCCGGGTTTGAGTGTTCGGATTCACGTGCGGCTCCTCCTCGAACCGGGCGGCGAGAGCGCGGGCCTGTTGAAGCACCCGGTCGAAATCATCGACACGGAAGAACAGCAGGAGGCCGTTGCCAGGTGTCCCCTGATCGGGGCTCGTCAAGGAGGGATGCTCGTGCGCGCCCCACGCGTGAAGGCAGAGCAACACGGTCCCATCCGCATCCAGGATCTGACCAAAGTGGTCATGGGCGGGAAGCGTAGCCGGCTGACCGAACAGCGACTGGTACCATTGGAAGCTGCCCGGAACGTCCCGGACGCCGATGATTGTCCATGTGCGTTTCATCATGCCCTCTGCCGTTGATGATAGCTCAAGTGTCCGCTGGAACCTCCTAACCCAGGGCGATGCCCTGGGCTGAAGGAGAGCGGGCCCCTTCGGGCCTCAAGCCAAGTCGCACAGGAAGCTGGATGCCGGGGCTGAAGCGATCCGATCAGACGCCCTTGCGGACCTCCGGGCCGAAGGCCCGGGCTCCCTCAGCCCAACCCAACGGGCTGGGTTGCGATCTCCGCCTCCACCCTCTTCTTCCCCTTGCGTCCAGGCTTGAGGAAGTGCCGCGAGTAGGCCTCCTCGAGCTTCGGATCGCCGGTCTTGGAGAAGCGCAAAGGAGTCCGATTCCCCTTCCCCCACTTCACGTAGGCTGTATGCGACGGAATCATGTCCAGGTCGTGGACATGCATGCGAAGAATGCGAAGAATACGGCTGATCTTGGACAGGTTACAGCGGATGACCTTCTCGAGGTAGGGGACCCGCCCGAAGCGCCACGACTCCACGTCAGCTTCGCTGAGCAGCTCCATACGCACGAAGACATCGACCGGAGCGACGACGTCTCCTTGAGCCAAGATCGCTTCAACCGCCCGAACGATCTTCGGATAGTATTTATCGTCCCTGTAGTTTTCGACGGTGATCTTCGTCATGGGTAAGCAATAATTGTTCGGCCGTGTAACGTTCGACAGGAGCGGCAGGTTCAAGCGCAGCTTGAAGCTGTCTGCTCGATGGAGGGGTTATGCACCTCGGTCATAGCGACTCCAATGCTTCCTGCGCTACCAAATCGACCTCCTCTTTGTGTTCTGCCTCCGTAGGACGCAGCGCTATACGCCTGAGCTCAGGCT
>QHVW01000569.1 GCA_003223675.1 Acidobacteriota bacterium | reverse complement strand
GTGTCGAAGAGCTGGAGGGCCTGGGCGCCGGCGGCGATCTGGCCGTTGAGGTAGGCGATCGAGACGTCGGCGATGCGGTCGAGCAGCACGGCGAGCCCCTCCGGATCGCCGTAGCTCCAGGCCAGGAGGTGCTCGAAGTGCTTGGAGCCCCCGCCTTCCACCAGATAGGCGGCGAGCGTCCAGGGGGTGCCGCCGAAGCCGAGGACGGGCACCCGCTCCGCGAGCTCCCGGCGGACCAGACGCATGGCGTCGAAGACGTAGCCCAGGGTCTCGTCCACCTCGGGAGCGCGCAGACGGTCGATGTCCTCGCGGGTGCGTACGGGGTGGGGGAAGCTGGGTCCGTCCCCTTTCACGAATTGGAGCTCGGCCCCCATCGCCTCCAGCGGCAGCAGGATGTCGGCGAAGAGGATGGCCGCGTCCACGCCCAGGATGTCGACCGGCTGGATCGTCACCTCGGCGGCGAGCTCGGGGGTCTTGCAGAGGGTCAGGAAGTCCACCTTCTGGCGGACGGCGCGGTATTCGGGCAGGTAGCGGCCGGCCTGGCGCATGAGCCAGACGGGACGCCGCTCGGTCGCCTCACCGCGGCAGGTGCATCCTCAAGATTAAGCCCCCTCTCTCCCCGGCCGGGTGGGAGGAGGGCCGGGAGAGAGGGGGCTGGGGGAGTGAGGGTTTTACGGCAGGAACCCGGTCCTGTCCTGCAAGCCGGTCAGCTCGTCCGAATCGGGCGGGATGGCCGGGAGCACGTAGGTCTTGGTGATTCCGGTGCTGATCTGCTGGACGTCGACCTCGACCCGCGAGGGGGTGAAGCGGACGATCGTCGGCCAGAGGTAGCCGTTCGGACGGGGCCCGATGACGCGGAGGAAGACCTCGGAGCGGCCGGGCACGGCGCCGCTCACGCAGAGGGTCTCGGGGATGCAGTCGCTCTCCTTGGCGCCGGCGATCGGGGTCGCCGTGTTGAAGATGCGGACCCGGAAGCGGAAATTGGGGATGGCGGACGAGGTCAGGTAGCCGTCGTTGCCGCCGCCACCGCCCCCTGCGGGGGTCGTCGCCGTCACCTGGTTGGAGGGTGACGATTCGAGATTGCCGTTCACCGCCCGCACCCGGAAGGTGTAGCTCGTCTGCGGGGTCAGTTGGACGATCGCTGCCTGGGTTTTGTTGGCGCTCACCGTGCCGATCTGCTGGAAGGTGCCGTTGATCAGCGCGTCGATCGCGAAGCCGGTCTCGTTGTTGGAGTTGTCCTGCCAGCTCAGGTCGATCTCGGTGCTGGAGACCGCCGTGGCCTGGAGGTTGGACGGCGCTGCCGGGGCGGCCGGAGGAGTAGCTGCCGGCCGCGATCGCCCACTGCCCGCTGGAATTGAGATGGTAGGTGATCCGCGCGTCGTTGCCGCCGGCGCCGTTGTCGTTCTCCTGCACGTCGTTGTCGTGAGGGTCGAGAAGGGCCAGGTAGGAGTCGACGCTGCTCGAGCGCATGGTGACCGTGACGTCCTGCCCGCTCGTGCCAGGGAATTCGTAGTAGTCGACGTAGGAGCCGTCGGTGAGGGTGCAGTCGCCGGTCGAGAGGGAGCCGCTCACGGTCTGGCCGCAACTGATGGACTGGAGGGCACACGCCTTGTTGCCGGCCCGGGTCGTGTCCACCGTCTTGACGCGCCCGCTCTCCTTCTCCAGCACGCGGATGGGGGAATTCGCCGTCTGGGCGCTCGCGGGCGCCAGCGCCACCAGCGCTCCCATACAGCAGGCGGCCAGCAGCGATTTCTTCACGGAATTGAGGGTCATGGGTGTCTCCTTGATGTTTCCTCTGTGTCTCTCACCCTGTGGCGCGGGGGCCCTATGCAAGAAGCTTGCACAGCCCCGCCCGGGGAAGGTGGGGTACACTCCCAACCGATGTTGAGACTGGTCGCCTACGCGCCGGACGGGGTCCGGCGATTCCCCGTCCACCGGAGCGAGCTGATCATTGGGAGCTGGCCCGAGTGCGACATCTATCTGCCCTATACCGGGGTGGCCCAGAAACACGCGCGCCTGATCTACGACGGCAACGTGCTGCGGATCGAGGATCTGGGGACGCGCAAGGGGCTGCTGGTGAGCGGGAAGAAGGTGCGGGAGTCGGCGCTGGAGGTGCTGGACGAGATCCGGCTGGGCGGGGTGACCCTGCTCGTCGAGGACGTCGTCCCGGGGCCGGAGAAGGCCCCGCCCCCCCTCGTCGAGGAGAAGGTGGTGAACGGGCCGCCGGTGATCACGCCGTGCCGGATGATCGAGCACCTGAACCGCATCAGCGAGTGGGTGCTGGGCGACGCCGAGAGCCGCACCACCTCCGAGGCCCTGGTCAACGAGGTGCTGGCGGACTTCGGCGGCGGCGCCATGTTCCTCCTGGTGGGGGAGATGGAGGGGGCCGCCCTCAAGCTGGTGGTGACCACGGACCCCTCGTGGCTGGCGAGCGGCGAGCCGCTGGTGGCCCAGGTGCTGCGCCAGCGCGAGGCCGGCCGCGCGGCGGGCGGTCCCGTGGACAAGGCGGGCTCGTTCCCCGGCGAGCTCGGGGACGCGCCGTCCTGGATCTTCTATGACTCCTTCGTAGCCCTCGACCGCAGCTACACGCTGGTGGCGGCCTTTCCGCGCTTCTCCCCCGACGAGTGGTCGCCGGCCGCCTCGCTCAGCGCCCTCGGCCATCTGCTGGTGCTCGGCCTGGTCCATCACGTCGGCTGGTACGAGCCGATCCTGCCGGGCCACCCCGGGCAGCAGGACCTGACGCTCGATCCCAATCTCGTGGTGGGCGAGTCGCAGGCGATGAAGCAGGTGATCGAGCAGCTCCGCTCGGCGGTCGATCCGCCGGTGCACGTGCTGCTCTCGGGCGAGCCGGGAGTGGGCAAGGACCTGCTGGCCCGCTCGCTCCACCTCTCCGGCCCCCGGCGCCACGCGCCGTTCATCATGACCCCCTGCGGCGGCGCGCGTCCGCAGCAGATCGAGGCGGACCTCTTCGGCGCCGAGATCCCGGGCAAGGGGGGGCCGGTGCGGCGCGAGGGGAAGCTCGTGCTCGCCAACGGCGGCACGCTCTTCCTCGATGAGATCGAGCAGCTCCCCATGGACCTCCAGGCGCGCCTGGTGCGCTTCCTGCGCTCGGGCCAGGTGGAGCCGGCCGGCAGCAACGAGGCCCATTCCGTGGAGGTGCGGTTGTTGGTGGGGAGCCGCGCGCCGCTCGATTCGGTGGTGGCTCGCGACCTCTTCCGGGTCGATCTCGCCTACCGGCTGTCACAGCTCATGATCGAGGTGCCGCCGCTGCGGGACCGGCGCGAGGATCTGCCGCTGCTGATCCAGTCCTACATCAACAAGTTCTGCCACGAGCTCGGCAAGCGCATCCAGGGGATCACCGTGAAGGCGATGTCGGCGCTGCTGAGCTACGACTATCCGGGGAACCTCGCCGAGCTCGAGACGATCGCCCGCCAACTCGTCTACATGGCGCCCGTGGGGCGGCCGGTGGACGTGAATCTCCTCCCCGAGCGGGTGCGCAACGGCCCGCTTGCCGCCACCTCCCGGGTCGACACCGCCTCGGACCTGCAGCTCGAGCGCCTGGTCAGCGGCACCGAGCAGGTGGCGATCCGCGAGGCCCTGCGCCGCACCAACGGCAACAAGTCCCAGGCGGCTCGCCTCCTGGGGCTGTCGCGCAACGGCCTCGCGATCAAGATGGAGCGCTACGGGATCAAGACGTAGCCGTTGTCACCGCCACGATCAGCCGTACCAGCGATTCGACGTCCCGCAGGTCCGCAACCTCGACGGGGGAGTGGGAGTAGCGTCCCGGCCAGGAGAAGGGGAGCATCGCGGGGCCGCCCGCGAGGAAGGGCATGCCGTCGGTCGCGCCGCCCGTGAATCCCACCTGGACCGGCACCCCGGCCCGTTTCGCGATCGTCAGGAAGCGATCGATCCGCTCGCGCGGGGCGAGGTAGCCGTTGTCCATGGCCCGCAGCACGGCGCCATGGCCGAGCCGGGCGTCGGCGAAGCGTTTGGACTCGATGGGAGAATCCGCGGAGACGAAGGTGTCGATCGCGTGGACCTCGGTGATCCCCTGGAGGCGTTTC
>QHVW01000568.1 GCA_003223675.1 Acidobacteriota bacterium | reverse complement strand
TGCCCAGGCTGGAGACGTGCTGCACCAGGGCGCGGTCGTTGCCGGTCACCGCGCCGCCGTCGCCGAAGCAGCCGAGGTTCTTGGTGGGGTAGAAGCTCCACGCCGCGAGCTGGCCGAAGCCCCCCACCCGCTTCCCTTTCCATTCCGCGCCGTGCGCCTGGGCCGCGTCCTCCAGCAGCCAGAGATGGCGCCGCCGGCAGAGGTCGAGCAGGGCGTCCACGTCGAACGGCCGGCCATAGAGATGGACGCCGATGATCCCCACCGTCCGCGCCGTCACCCGCGCCTCGACGTCCGCCGGGCTGAGATTGAGCGTCTGGGGATCGACGTCGCAGAACACCACCTTGCCGCCCAGCAGGGCCACCACCTCGGCCGTGGCGAAGAAGCTGAAGGCGGGAACGATCACCTCGTCCCCGGGCTTCAGGCCGAGGGCGCGCAGGCTGAGGATCAGCGCGTCGGTCCCGTTGCCGAGGCCCACGCAGGCCTCCACGCCCAGCCAGGACGCGAAGGCCGATTCGAATTCCTTCACCTCGGGACCGAGGACGAAGGACGACTGGTCGAGGATCCGCCGCCACCGCTCGTCGAGCTGGGCGGCGATGCGCTGGCGGACACGGTTCAGGTCGAGGATGGGGACGTTCACGGGGCGGGATTGTATATCGGCTGTGCCATACTCCCCCGCCAATGTCTTCCCGTCTGCGCTTCTACTGGGTGGTCGCCGTCTGCGGCGGCGTCCTCATGGCGTTGGAGATCCTCTCCAGCCGGGTGCTGGCGCCGCACTATGGCAACAGCGTCTACGTCTGGGGATCGATCATCAGCATCTTTCTGGCGGCGCTGTCCCTCGGCTACCTGTGGGGCGGTTGGCTGGCGGACCGGCAGCCTTCGATGGCCTCGCTCGGACGGATGATCGTGCTCGCGGCCGCGTTCGAGGCGGTGCTGCTTCTCTTCGGCACCCGGCTTGCCGGGACCCTCGCGGGCTTCACGGGCGCCAGCCCGGCCGGCACCCTGCTCGCCGCCTCGGTCCTGTTCGGGCCGGCGAGCGTGATGCTGGCCACCGTCTCCCCCTGGGCCGTGCGGCTGGCCGTGCGCGACCTCGGAGTCGTCGGCAACACGGCCGGACGCCTCTTCGCCCTCTCCACCATGGGGAGCCTCGCCGGCACCCTCGCCTGCACCTTCCTCCTCATCCCGTTCCTGGACCTGCGGCAGATCCTGGGCCTGCTCACGGCGCTCACGGCGCTCACCGCCTGCGTGGCCTTCGCCGGCTCCTTCCGCTCCGAGATCCCGGCCACGACGCTGGCGGCGATCCTCCTCGCCGGCTCCATCCCGGCCGCCTCCTTCAAACCGCAAGGAGCCCGTGACCTCATCTATGAGCGGGTGACCCCATATCAAACCCTGCAGGTCTTCGAGCGCGACGGCGTGCGCACCCTCAAGGGAGACCGCGTCCCGCAGGCCGCCGTGAGCCTCGCCACCCGGGAGCCAACGCTGCCCTACCAACGCGCCGCTCCGGCCGTCCTGCTGATCTCGCCCCACCCCAAGCGGGCGTTGCTGATCGGCCTCGGCGGCGGCACCATCGGCCGCTACCTCCAGGCGCGCGACCCGGGGATCGACGTCCAGTACGTGGACATCGATCCGGCGGTCTCCGCGATCGCCAAGCGCTTCTTCTTCTTCCAGCCGGGGCCGCGGATGCGGGTCGCGATCGAGGACGGCCGCCAGTACCTCCACGCCGCGAACGAGAAGTGGGACCTGATCTACGCCGACGCCTACATCGGCCAGAGCGTGCCGTTCCACCTGACCACCGTGGAGTTCCTCGACGAGGTCAAGCGCCACCTCAACCCCGGCGGCGCCTTCGCGCTCAACCTGGCGGGGGGGCTCGGCGATCCCTTCTCCAAATCGATGTACCGCACCGTGCGCGAACGCTTCGACTCGGCCTACCTCTTCCGCATCCCCCGCGCCCCCAACGCCCTGGTGGTGGCCACCGAGAACGCCGACACCCTCTCGCGGGACGACCTCCTGCAGCGCGGCCGCGAGCTCGATCGCACCCTGCGTTTCGATCCCCCGCTGGCGACCCTCGCCACCTGGCGCACCGAGGTCGAGCTCGACACGGCGAAGGTCATCGTCCTGAGCGACGAATTCGCGCCGACCGACCGGCTGATCCGCTTGGGGCAGAGCGCGCGCGAGGCGGCCGGGAAACGCTGAGCGCCCGTCTCGGCTATCCTTAATCTCCCCCGCGAGCGCGCAGCCGCGCCGCGGGACGATCCAGGAGGATTCCATGTTCGAAGACCATCAGAACGCGTTCATCCGGCTGGTCACGCCGGAGGAGCTGCGCTCGCGGCCGGCGGCCCCGAAGCCCTCGTCCTACAACTTCGGCTACCCCTCCGGCATGGGGCGCCTGCTCGCCACCCACGAGCGCATCGGCCGCGCCATGCAGGCGGCCTTCTACGAGATCATGTTCGCCCCGGGCGCCCTCACCCGCGCGGAAAGGGAGATGCTCGCCGCCGTCGCCTCCGCGGCCCAGGGCACCGCTGGCGCGAGCTGCCCCATCTTGACGCCCGGCAGCGCGCCCTTTGCACGATCGCCGAGAAGATGACCCTGGAGCCCACCCACATGACCGCCGCCGACTGGCAGCCCCTGCGCGACCTCGGCTTCGACGATCAGGGATTACTGGAAGCCGCGCACGTGATCGCCATCTTCAACTACTTCCCCCGCCTGGCGGACTGCTTCGGCCTGGTCCCGGACCCGCAGGTCAGGCAGGCCGGAGTGACCGGGGTGCCGCTGAAGCCGGTGGGCAGCTGAGAGGCCGGGAGAGAAGAAATCGTGGTACTCTGATTGTTGCTACCAAGGAGTGCTGATGCCTCTGCACAAGACCGCCATCGCGATTTCCGAGGACCTTCTCTCGGCCGTGGATCGCGCCGCGCAATCTCGCGGTGAGTCCAGGAACGGCTTCATCACCCTCGTGCTCAAGGAAGCCGTTCGTGCCGGTCGCGATGCCGACATCACGAGGCGTTTGAACGAGCTCTTCGCCGATGCAGAGATGGCCCAGGAGCAGAGCCGTGGCGCGAGAGATCTGGACAAGGCCGGAACGGATTGGAGCTCCGAGCGCTGGTGATTCGCCAGGGAGAGGTGTATTGGCTCCATTTTGGCGCTCCTGAAGGCTCGGAGCCCGCGGGACGGCGGCCCGCCCTGGTGGTCCAACACGACCGATTCAATCGGAGCGCCATCTCGACGATCGTCGTTGCGGCGGTGACCTCGAATCTCCGGCTGGCGGCCATGCCGGGGAATGTCCGTCTCCGGCGCGGTGAGGCTGGGCTCTCCCGTCCCAGTGTCGTGAACGTCTCGCAATTGCGCACGGTGGACCGAAGCCGGCTCAGCGATCGTGTCGGGGTCCTCGGGCCCACGAGACTCAAAGAAGTCCTCCAAGTGCTCGTACTGCTTTTCGGAACCGAGGATCTGGCCTCGGCAGACCTCTGAGCCCCGGGGGACTGAGCCGTCCCCTGGGACCACCGGCGTCCCCGCCGGCC
>QHVW01000567.1 GCA_003223675.1 Acidobacteriota bacterium | reverse complement strand
CTCAAGGATTGGGACCTCCCGCTCTACGTCAGCCATGGGATCGCCGACTGCGGCATCGTGGGCAGCGACGTGCTGGAGGAGGTGGACGGCGACCTGCTGGTGCCCGTACGCCTCCTCCAGGGGCGGTCGCGCCTCTCCTTCATCGGCCGTGAAACCGCGCTCCCCGCGCCGGGGACTCAGGTACGGCTGGCGACCAAGTATCCGAACACGGCCCGGCGGATCGTCGCCGGGCGCCCCTGGGGGGCGGAGATCGTCAAGCTCTCGGGCTCGATCGAGCTGGCGCCGATCCTGCGTCTGGCCGAGCTGGCGCTCGACATCGTCCAGACCGGGCGCACGCTGGCCGAGAACAACCTGGTGGAGATCGAGACCGTGGCCGAGGTCTCCGCCTGCCTGGTGGTGAACCGCGCGTCGTACCAGCGCCATCGCGCGCTCCTCAACGATTGGATCGGCCGCCTGGAGGCGGCGGGGGTAGTCTCTTGAGCCCGATCGAAGTCCTGAAAGCCACATCACGCGCCGGCCGCCGCGCCGTCGAGCGCCTGGTCCGCCGCGGCGACGCCGTGCTGGACGCCAAGACCCTGCGCAAGACCGGGGAGATCGTCCGCGACGTCCGCCGGAAGGGGGACCGCGCCCTGCTCGACTACGCTCGCAAGCTCGACGGCTCGGAGGCCGAGTCGGCGGCCGGCCTCGCCCTGGCGCCCACGATAGAGGACCCCGCGGAGCTCCCCATCGGCTTCGCCGAGGCCCTGGAGCGCGCCATCGCCGCCGTCGAGCGCTTCCACGCGCCGCAGCGGCGGACCGGCTACAAGATGGTGGACGAGGAGGGGGTGGAGCTGGAGGAGCGGGTTACCCCCCTCCAGCGGGTCGGCCTCTACGTGCCCGGCGGCCGGGCGGCCTACCCCTCGACCGTGGTGATGACGGTGGTCCCCGCCCGCGTGGCCGGCGTCCAGGAGATCGCGGTGGCGACCCCGCCCGCCTCCTACAACTCGAATCCCTCCCTGCGCTACACCCTGGCCCGGCTGGGCGTCACCGAGATCTGGGGGATGGGCGGCGCGCACGCGGTGGCGGCCTTCGCCTATGGCACGGAGACGGTCCGCCGGGTGGACAAGATCGCCGGGCCGGGCAACGCCTGGGTCACGGCGGCCAAGAAGCTGGTGGTGGGGGACGTGGCGATCGACGGTCTCGCCGGTCCCAGCGAGGTGGTGATCGTGGCCGATCCCGGTTCCGATCCGGTGGAGCTGGCCTCCGACCTGCTGGCCCAGGCCGAGCACGATCCCAAGGCCGCGGCGGTGCTGATCACCACCGACGCCAGGCTCGCCAAGCGGGTCTCGGCGGAGATCGACCGCCAGCTCGCCGATCTCTCCACGGCCGAGACGGCCCGCGCCTCGCTGGAAAATTTCGGCGCCGCCTTCGTGGTGGATGGGCTGGAGGAGGCGCTCGACCTTGTGGAGAGGATCGCCCCCGAGCACCTGCAGCTCGTGGGTCACGAGGCCGAGGTGCTGGCCCTGCACGTGCGCAACGCCGGGGCGATCTTCGTGGGCGCGGCCACGCCGGAGGTCTTCGGGGACTACATCGCGGGCCCCAGCCACGTGCTCCCCACCTGCGGCAGCGCGCGCTTCGCCTCGTCCCTCGGGGTGGAGGATTTCCTCCGCCGCAGCCACAGCATCCGTTTCACCCCGGTCGCCGCGAGCCGCCGGGCTGCTGCTGCGGCGGCGCTGGCGGACGTCGAGGGGCTGCCCGCGCACGCGGCGGCGGCGCGGCGGAGGCTGGGGTGAAGGACCCCGCCCTCTTCGTCCGCCCCGAGCTGCGCGCCCTCGGGGCCTATCACCTCGACCTCTCGCCGAGCCGGCACAAGCTCGACCAGAACGAGGTCCCCTGGGATCTCCCCCGCCGGTTCAAGGTGGAGATGGCCGAGCGGCTCCTGGCGGTGG
>QHVW01000566.1 GCA_003223675.1 Acidobacteriota bacterium | reverse complement strand
CCTGTCTGAGCGCAAGGAGGCGATCCATGCCGGCTGACCGTCGTCAGGGCCCCGTCGCCGGTATCCTGCTCGCCGCGGGCACGTCGAGCCGCATGGGCAAGAACAAGCTCCTCTTCGAGTTGGAGGGGGAGAGCGTGATCCGCCGGGCGGTCCGGAGGGCGCTGGCCGGCGGCCTCTCGCCTCTGCTCGTGGTGCTCGGCCACGAATCGGACAAGGCCTGGAAGGAGATCGAGGATCTGCCCTGCGAGTGGGCGCTCAATCCGCTCTACGAGCAGGGGATCAATTCCTCCCTCAAGGCCGGCATCATGGGCGTGCGCGGGATGAAGGCGAAGGCCGCCATGGTGCTGCTGGCCGACATGCCGTTCGTCACCTCCGAGATGATCGCCGCCATGATCGCCCGCTACCGCGAGTCCACGGCGCCGCTCGTCATCTCGGATTATGACGGCGTGAACGCGCCGCCGATGCTGTACGACCAGAGCCTCTTCACGGAGCTCCTCCTGATGGAGGGGGAAGGGTGCGGCCGCCAGGTGGTGAAGCGCCACAAGGCGGAGGCGGAGGTGCTCCCCTGGCCGGTGTCCGCGTTGCAGGACCTCGACGTGCCGGAGGATTTTGCGCGGGTGCGGCGTGCCACCTGAAACCACCTACCCCATAAGTAAGGAGATCCCGATGAAAAGCAAAGCCCATCGTAAGCTGTCCCTCTCCCTGGAGACCCTCCACCTGCTCGACCGCGAGCACTTGAAGGCGGCGGCCGCCTACAACTACAGCACCAGTCCTGACCTCTGCCCGAGCCACAGTTGCGTGAGCGGCTGTGTGACGCAGTGTGGTTGCTGAGCCGGTCATGCGATCCGACCTCCTCCAGATGGCGGCCGAGCTGGCCCAGCGGGAGGAGCCCTTCGTGCTGGCCGTCGTGGTGCGGCGCCAGCCGGCCAGCTCGTCGCAGGCCGGGGACATGGCGCTGATCACGGCCTCGGGCGCCTTCCACGGCTTTCTGGGCGGTAGCTGTACGCAGCCGACGGTGGTGCGCGAGGCGAAGCGGGTGCTGGCGGAGGGGAAGCCGCGGCTGGTGGCCCTGGCGCCCGATCCGGAGACGGCGCGGCGGCCGGGCGTCACCGTCTTCCCCATGACCTGCAACAGCGGAGGGAGCGTGGACATCTACCTGGAGCCTGTCCTGCCGGCGCCGCGCCTCGTGGTGTTCGGCGTCTCTCCCACCGCCCGCGCCCTGGCCAGGCTGGGCAAGGCCATGGGGTACTCGGTGATCGCCGTCGATCCCGCAGCCGAGCCGGAGCTGTTCCCCGGCATCGATCAGATCGTGACCGACCTCGGCCGGGCGCCGCGGCTCTATGCCCCCTCCAAGGGGCCGCGCTTCGCCGTGGTGGCCACTCTCGGCGAGCGCGACGAGGAGGCGATCCGCGACGCGCTGGCCCTGTCACCGAATTATCTCGGCGTGGTGGCGAGCCGGCGGCGCTTCGCCCAGATGCGGGAGATCCTCTTGGAACGGGGCGTGACCGCCGCGGCCCTCGACGCCATCCACAACCCGGCGGGGTTGAACATCGGCGCTTCGACCCCGGAGGAGATCGCGCTGTCGATCCTGGCGGAGATCGTGGAGCGGCGGCGCGAGGAGCAGGCCGGCGAAGAGGCGAATCCCGCTGAAGCCGAGGCGACCGCCATCGATCCTATCTGCGGCATGTCGGTGGTGATCGCCGGCGCCCGCCACATGGCCGAGCACGCGGGGCGCTCCTGGTACTTCTGCTGCGGCGGCTGCCGCGAGCGCTTCCTGGCCGATCCCGAGCGGTACATCTCCCAGGAGGGGGCCGCTTGAGGGACGAGATCGCGGCGCTCCAGGAGGCGATGGGGACCCAGGGTTACATCGCCGATCCGGCGATCGCCACCGCGCTCTTCCTCTCCCGCGAGATGCGCCGGCCGCTGCTCATCGAGGGCGACGCCGGGGTGGGGAAGACCGAGATCGCCAAGGTGCTGGCGCGGTTGCTGGACACCGAGCTGATCCGCCTCCAGTGCTACGAGGGGCTGGACGTCTCGACCGCGCTTTACGAGTGGAACTACCAGCGCCAGATGCTGCGGCTGCGGATGGCCGAGGACGAGGGGAAGAGCGGGGAGGAGATCGAGGATCTGATCTTTGGCCGCCGCTATCTCCTGGAGCGGCCGCTGCTGCGCGCCATCACCCGCGTCGAGGGGCCGCCGGTGCTGCTGATCGACGAGATCGACCGCGCCGACGACGCCTTCGAGGCCTTCCTGCTGGAAGTGCTCTCGGATTTCCAGGTGACCATCCCGGAGC
>QHVW01000565.1 GCA_003223675.1 Acidobacteriota bacterium | reverse complement strand
GGCTGCGTGCTCAAGGATCATCACGACCTGCGCGAGCTGGGCGACGGCGATCTGGAGGCGGTGCTGGCGGAGGCGACCGCGGGATGAGCGATCTCGTTCTCCATCTCGCCCGTTTCGCCAGCGCCCTGCGAGGACGCGGGGTACGGTTGAGCCTGAGCGACGAGGCGGACGGCCTGGCGGCGTTGACTCTGATCGATCTGGGAGACCGCGACGAGGTGCGGCGGGCCCTGCGGACGGCGCTCAAGATCCGGCCTCGCGACGTGGCTGTTTTTGAAGAGCTGTTCGCGGCGCTGTGGAGCGCGCGGGAGGCCGGA
>QHVW01000564.1 GCA_003223675.1 Acidobacteriota bacterium | reverse complement strand
CGATCGTGAGCGGCGCCGCCGGTCCCCTCCCGTTCACTGTGGAGAGCGTCCTCCAGATGGCCTCGGCGACCCTCCCCTATCGCATCCTGCCGCTCCTCTCGCGGACCCTGGTGCTGGAGCTGAACGTGGCCCGCCTCCAGGAGCTCCTGACCGGCGCCACGCCGGAGGAGCGCTTCGCCTCGTTCGTCGAGCGCCTGCGCGATCCCCAGACCGCGGACGCCATCCTGCGCGAATACCCGGTGCTCGCCCGCCAGGTGGTGCTCGACCTCGAGCTCTTCCGCGAGGCGATCGGCGAGATCTTCTCCCAGCTCGCCGCCGACTGGCCGGAGATCGTGACGCGGCTCTTCGGGGGGCAGGACCCCGGCCCGCTCGCCGCCTTCGACGGCGGCGCCGGCGACCGCCACCGCCGCGGCCGGTCGGTGCGCATCCTCTCTTTCGCCTCCGGCGCCCGGCTGGTCTACAAGCCGCGCTCGCTCGCCGTCGAGGCCCACTTCCAGGAGCTCCTGGCCTGGATCGATTCCCTGGGCGGGCCCGGCTTCCGCACCCTCGGCGTGCTCGACCGCGGCGATCACGGCTGGATGGAGTTCGCCGCCTTCGAGCCCTGCCGCTCCCGCGAGGAGGTGGCCCGCTTCCACGAGCGCCTGGGCGGGCTGCTCGCCGTGCTCTACGCCCTCGCCGCCACCGACTGCCACTACGAGAACCTGATCGCCGCCGGCGAGCATCCGGTGGTGGTCGATCTCGAATCGCTCTTCCACCCCCAGATCCAGCGCGGCCCGCGCCCGCAGCCGACCGAGGACCTGCGGCCGGCCGAGGATCTGCGCTCGCAATTCGCCCTCCATTCCGTCCTGCGCGTCGGCCTCCTCCCCTTCCAGGTCGGCCAGGAGGACGATTTCGCGGGAGTGGACATCAGCGGCGTGGCGGCCATCGACGGCCAGCCCACGCCCGAGAAGGTGATCCAGTGGCGGGGCATCGGCACCGACGAGATGCGGGTGGAACGCGACCGCGCGATCATGGAAGGGGGGCACAACCGGCCCATCCTCGAAGGCCGCCCCGCCCAGGTGGGCGAATTCCGCGAGGAGATGACGAGTGGCTTCGCCGCCGTCTATCGGCTGCTGGCGGACCGGCCGGACGAGCTCCGGCGCCGGCTCTCCCCCTTCGCGGACGATCCTGTGCGCGTGGTGCTGCGCCCGACGCGGATCTACGGCGCGCTGCTCATCGAGAGCTTCCACCCCGACTACCTGGGCGACGCGCTCGACCGCGACCGCCTGTTCGACCGCCTCTGGCTGGAGGCCGACGTCCAGCCGAGCCTGGCGCGGGTGCCGCAGAGCCAGCCGTCGCGGTCGAGGCTGGCGAGGACGATCTCCAGGAAACGTTGGAGATCCGCGGCCAGCTCAGGGGTGGGGAAGCGCTCCTGGACCTGGAGGAGGAAGTCGAGATTGCCGAGATCGCCGTGGCAGAGGCAGTGGTTCTGCCCCGGGCCGCGGCCCAGGCTGCGGCGGACGGCCTGCTCGATCTCGCGGCGGAGCTCCTCCCGCTCCTCGCCGCTGCGGGCGTGGAGGTACCCCTGCAGGCGGCTGAGGCACACGCCCGGCGCGCCGTAGCACCAGGCCATGGCCGAGGTGCTCTCGGGCGGCGGCTCCTCGCCGGGGTTGCCGTGGATCATGCGCTCGAGGTCCGACCAGAAGCGTTCGCGCTCGCCCCCGAAACCCGCGAGACCCGCGTCGAGGAAGCGCCGGTCGCCGGTGGCGGCGCCCAGACGGGTGAGCGCCAGCGCGATGCCGCCCACGCCGTGGGAGATGCCGGCCAGGGGCTTTTCGGCCGCCAGCCGGGTGCGCCAGCCGAGGCCCGGTCCCCAGGGCTCCGCCAGGTCGAGGAGACGCTCGCCGCATTGCAGCGCGATCTCCAGGACGCGCGCCGATCCAGAGGCCTCGTGGAGGGCCAGCAGCCCCAGGATGGCGCCCGCCGAGCCGCCGATCAGGTCGAGGTCCTCGTCCTTCTCCAGGATCGCGGGGAAACGCTCCGCCAGCCGTTCCGCGGCGGCGAGGATCTCTTGGGTCCGCCAGAGGTGGCCGAGGTGAGCGAGGACCCAGACGATCCCGCCCAGCCCCTGGAAGGCGCCGATCGAGGCACCCACCCCGGGAGCGCCTTCCGGTTTCGCCTCCAGTTGAAGCTGGAGGGTGGCGATGGCGGAGCGGGCCAGCTCGGTGGCGGCCGGATCGGCCGCGATCTCGCCCAGGAAGCCGAGGAAGAGGGCGATACCGGGGAGGCCCGAGTAGAGGTCCTCCGGCGTGGGCTCCATGGACCAGGTCTTGTTGCGGTATTCGAGGCCGATCCAGGAGGTGTAATCCCCCTCCCGCACGGCCATCTCCGCGAACCAGCCGCCCATGGCGCGGGCGTGCCGGAGCAGGCTCTCCCGCACCGCCTCGGGGGTGAGCCGCGGCGCC
>QHVW01000231.1 GCA_003223675.1 Acidobacteriota bacterium | reverse complement strand
GGCGCGCGCCAGACGGGTGATCGAGTCGAGCAGGATCACCACGTCCTTCTTGTGCTCGACCAGGCGCTTGGCCTTCTCGATCACCATCTCGGCCACCTGCACGTGGCGGGTGGCGGGCTCGTCGAAGGTCGAGGAGACCACCTCGCCCTGCACCGAGCGCTGCATGTCGGTGACCTCTTCCGGCCGCTCGTCGATGAGCAGCACGATGAGGATCGCCTCCGGATGGTTCTTCTCCACCGAGTGGGCGATCGACTGCAGCAGCATCGTCTTGCCGGTGCGCGGCGGCGCCACGATCAGGGCGCGCTGCCCCTTGCCCATCGGGGTGGTGAGGTCCATCACGCGCGACGACATGTCGCCGCCGACCTCCAGCTTGATCCGCTCCTGCGGATAGAGCGGCGTCAGGTTGTCGAAGAAGATCTTGTTGCGGGCGACCTCGGGGTGCTCGAAGTTGACCGCCTCGACCTTGATGAGGGCGAAGTAGCGCTCCCCCTCCTTGGGCTGGCGGACCTGGCCGGAGATGGTGTCGCCGGTGCGCAGGTCGAAGCGCCGGATCTGGCTCGGGGAGACGTAGATGTCGTCCGGCCCGGGCAGGTAGTTGTACTCGGGAGCGCGCAGGAAGCCGAACCCGTCGGGGAGGCACTCGAGCACCCCCTCGGCGAAGATCAGGCCGCTCTTCTCGGTCTGCGCCTGCAGGATCTTGAAGATCAGCTCCTGCTTGCGCATGCCGGTGGCGCCTTCGACGCCCAGATCCTTGCCGATCTGGGTGAGCTGGGAAATGCTCATCTCCTTGAGCGCCCGAATGTCGAGCGCCTCGACCGCACTCCCCTTCTCCATCTGGTTCTGTTGCGATTTTGCCATGTCGTTCCTCTTCGTATCAGGGATCATCTCGTGCTCGCCTCGAGGTGGGGCGCGATCGCTCCCCAGAGCTCTTTGATCCCAACCCCTGAGCGAGCTGAAACAGGGATGATGGGGACCTCTTCACTCAGATTCAGCGCCTTCCGGATATCGCGGACGGCGATCGCCCAGCGGCCCCGGGAGATGCGGTCGACCTTGGTGGCGGCGACGAGCACCGCGGTCCGCAGCCCGGACAGATACTCATACGCTTGCACGTCCAGCGGGGTTGCCCCCACGTTGCCGTCGACCAGCAGCACCACCAGCCCGGGCGGCCGCTCCCGGAAGTACCCCTCGACCCGCGCCGCCCACTCCCGCCGCGCCTCCTTGCCGGCCTTGGCGTAGCCGTAGCCCGGCAGGTCGACGAAATAGAAGCGCCGGTTCACCAGGAAGTAGTTCACCGCCTGCGTCCGCCCCGGCGTGGAGCTGATGCGGGCGAGCCCGTTCCTCCCCAGCAATCGGTTGAGCAGGCTCGACTTGCCGACATTGGAGCGCCCGGCGAAAGCGACTTCGGGACGCCCGTCGTGCAAGTAGTCCCCGCTCCCGTGAGCGGACCGGATGAATTCCGCGGTCTCGACCTTCACATGCCCCGCCTGAGCAGTGGGAGCCCGGGTTGCACCGGCAACGATCTTTTCAATCTGAATTCCCCGCCCCACCGCCGCGCCGGCTCTGGAGGCCGGCACGGCGGCGTGGCGTGGACAGCAAGGTCAGGTTCTTCAATGGGCCAGGGAATCCGAGCCCACCGGGGAGTCGGGAGCCGTCTCAGCGAACTTCCCGTCCTTCTTCGGCAGCGGGACGATGGTGCCGTCCAGGGCCAGCCGCAGGACCTCGTCCATCGACTCGACCAGATGGAACTCCATCGCCTCCCGCACCTCGGTGGGGATCTCCTCGACGTCCTTCTCGTTCTCCTTGGGGAGGATCACCTCGTTGATGCCACCCCGGAAGGCGGCGAGCACCTTGTCCTTGATCCCGCCCACCGGCAGCACCTTGCCGCGCAGCGTGATCTCCCCGGTCATCGCCACGTCCTTGCGGACGGCGATCTTGGTCAATGCGGACACCAGAGCGGTCGCCATCGTGATGCCCGCCGAGGGGCCGTCCTTCGGGATCGCTCCCTCCGGCACGTGCAGATGGACGTCCAGGCTCTCGTTGAAGTCCGGCTCGATGCCGAACATGTCGGCACGGCTGCGCAGGTAGGACACCGCGGCGCGGGCCGACTCCTGCATCACCTCGCCCAGCTTGCCGGTCAGCGTCAGCTTCCCCTTGCCCGGCATCAGGCCGACCTCGGTCTCCAGCAGCTCGCCGCCCACCTCAGTCCAGGCGAGGCCGGTGGCGACGCCGATCTCCGACTCCTCGTTCTTGCGGCGGGCGCGGAACTTGGGCTTGCCCAGCAGCTCGAAGACCATGTCCGGAGTGACCTTGAGGCCGAGGCTCGGCCCCTCCTTGACCACCCGGCGGGCGATCTTGCGGCAGATGGAGGCGATCTCGCGCTCCAGGCTGCGCACGCCCGCCTCGCGGGTGTAGCTCTCGATGATCACCCGGATCGCCTCGGCGTCGAAGGAGATCTTCTCCGGCGACAGGCCGTGGTCCTTGAGCTGCCGCGGCACCAGGAACTGCTCGGCGATCGCCAGCTTCTCGTTCAGCGTGTAGCCGGAGAGCGAGATGATCTCCATGCGGTCCTTGAGCGGCGGCGGGATCGAGTGCGTCACGTTGGCCGTGGCGATGAACATCACCTTCGACAGGTCGTAATCGACGTCGAGGTAGTGGTCCATGAAGGCGTCGTTCTGCTCGGGGTCGAGCACCTCCAGCAGCGCCGCCGACGGATCGCCCCGGAAGTCCATCGACATCTTGTCGACCTCGTCGAGGAGGAAGATCGGGTTGATCGTCCCCGCCTTGCGCATCATCTGGATGATCTGGCCGGGGAAGGCGCCGATGTAGGTCCGCCGGTGGCCGCGGATCTCCGCCTCGTCGCGCACGCCGCCGAGCGACAGGCGGACGAACTTGCGGCCCGTGGCCCGCGCGATCGACTTGGCGAGCGACGACTTGCCGACGCCCGGAGGGCCGACGAAGCAGATGATCGAGCTCTTGGTCTGCCCCACGAGCTGGCGCACGGCCAGGAACTCGAGGATGCGGTCCTTGATCTTCTCCAGGCCGTAATGGTCCTCGTTGAGCACCTTCTCGGCGTGCTCGAGGTCCTTGCGCTCCTTGCTCTTCTTGCGCCAGGGGACCGCCACCAGCCAGTCGATGTAGTTGCGCGAGACGGTGGCCTCGGCGGAGACCGGCGGCATCGCCTCCAGGCGTTTGAGCTCCTGCTCGGCCTTCTCCTTGACCTCTTTGGGGAGGCCGGCCTTCTCGATCTTCTCGCGCAGCTCGGTCAGCTCGTCGCCGCGGTCGTCCTTGCGCCCCAGCTCCTGATGGATGGCCTTGATCTTCTCGTTGAGGTAGTACTCCTTCTGGGCCTTCTCCATCTGCTTCTTGACCTTCACGTTGATCCGCTTGTCGATGTTGATCTTCTCGATCTCGACGTCGAGCAGGTCGTGAAGGCGCTGCAGGCGCTCATAGGGGTTGGTCAGCTCGAGCAGCGACTGCTTCTCGGCGGTGGCCACCATCAGATGGGCCGAGAGGATGTCGGCCACGCGGTCGGCGTCGTCGAGCTTGAGCGTCGACATCAGCCCCTCGAACGCCAGATGGTGGGACATCTTGGCGTACTGCTCGAAGGCGGAGAGGACCTTGGACATGTAGGTCCGCAGCTCCTCGCCCATCGGGTAGTTGACCTCGTAGGTCTCCACCTCGACGGTGAGGGCGCCGTCCGTCTCGGCGACGCTCAGGATCTTGCCGCGCTGCACCCCCTCGACCATCACCCGCACGTTGCCGTTGGGCAGCTTGAGGTTCTGGATCACCGTGGCGACCACACCCGTGTCACAGATGTCGTCGCGCAGGGGGTCGTCGATCCGGGGGTCCTTCTGGGCGGCCAGGAAGATCCGCTTGGTGGGTCCCGAGAGCGCCTGCTCCAGGGCCCGCACCGAGCTCTCGCGGCCCACGATGAAGGGGGCCATCATGTGAGGGAAGACCACCATGTCCCGCAGGGGGACCAGCGGCAGGATCTCGCGCTTCTTGGTAACGAATGATGATGCAGACATTTCGCTCGCTCTATTTCTCTTCCTCGTTCGGCCTCGTTCGGCTTCCTCAGCCGGCCTTCTTGTACAGCATGATCGGCTGGATCCGGCTCCCGACGACCTCCTCGTTGATGAGGATCTGCTTGACGTCCCTCTGCGAGGGGATGGTGTACATGAGGTCGAGCATCAGCTCTTCCAGGATAATGCGCAGGCCGCGCGCGCCCACGTTGCGCTTGAGCGCCTCGCGGGCCACCGCCTTGAGCGCCTCGTCCGTGAACTTCAGCTCCACCCCCTCGAACTCCAGGATGGTCTGGTATTGCCGGATCAGGCTGTTCTTGGGCTCGTGGAGGATGCGCACCAGCGCCTCCTCGTCGAGCTCCTCCAGCGTCGCCACCACCGGCAGACGGCCGACGAACTCGGGGATCAGCCCGTACTTGATCAGATCCTCGGGCAGGACGTTCTCCAGGAGCTGGCCCGTCTTCTTGTCGCGCTTCCCCTTGATGTCGGCGCCGAAGCCGAGCGACTTCTGGTTCATGCGGCGCTCGATGACATCCTCGAGGCCCACGAAGGCGCCGCCGCAGATGAACAGGATGTTGGTGGTGTCGATCTGCAGGAACTCCTGGTGGGGGTGCTTGCGCCCGCCCTGCGGCGGCACGTTGCACTGCGTCCCCTCCAGGATCTTGAGCAGCGCCTGCTGCACGCCCTCGCCGGAGACGTCGCGGGTGATCGACGGGTTGTCGCTCTTGCGGCAGATCTTGTCCACCTCATCGATGTAGACGATGCCGCGCTGCGTCTTCTCCTTGTCGTTCCCCGACGCCTGGTAGAGCTTGAGGATGATGTTCTCGACGTCCTCGCCGACGTAGCCGGCCTCGGTCAAGGTGGTGGCGTCGGCGATGGTGAACGGCACCGAGAGCAGGCGCGCCAGCGTCTGGGCGAGCAGCGTCTTACCCGTGCCGGTGGGGCCGATCAGCAGGATGTTCGACTTCTGGAGCTCGACGTCGCCGTGCGACTTCTCCGCGAAGTCGATCCGCTTGTAGTGGTTGTAGACCGCGACGGCCAGCTTCTTCTTGGCCTGTTCCTGGCCGATCACGTACTCGTCGAGGAGCGCCTTGATCTCCTTGGGCTTGGGGAGCGTCGTGTCCTGCTGCTGCTCGAGCATCCGGTCCTCGGCGATGATGTCGAGGCAGATGTCGACGCACTCATCGCAGATGAACACGGTCGGGCCGGCGATCAGCTTCTTGACCTCGCGCTGGCTCTTGTTGCAGAACGAGCACCTCAGGACTTCATCGCCGCTGTCTTTCTTCGGCATTTCTCCTCCGTTATGACGGACGCTGACGAGGCTTTCCGCGATGCTAGGTGCGTTGCTCAGCGCCTGTCAACGTCTTGCCCAGTAGAACAGGCCCCGCGGCAAGGGGTATTTCACCTTCCCCGAAAACCGCCGGCCCGCTCTGGAGCTCCTTGCATCTACAGTGCCGCAAACCTCGAAAAAGGCGTCACCGGACGGCGACGGGGGCGGCCTCCGGCCGCCGCCTCATCATCACCCGATCCGCCAACCCGTACTCGACCGCTTCTTTCGCTCCCAGTATCCTATCGCGTTCCGTGTCACGATGGATCTCCTCTTTCGATTTTCCCGTGTGATACGCCAGGATCTCGTCCAGCCGGTCGCGCATCATCAGCATGTCCTTGGCGTGGATCTCGATGTCCGTCTGCTGCCCCTGGAGCCCCGAGATCAGCGGCTGGTGGATCAGCACCCGGCTGTTGGGCAGTAGCGTCCGCTTGCCCTTGGCGCCGGACGCCAGCAGCACCGCCGCCATCGAGGCCGCCTGGCCCACGCAGTAGGTGGCCACGTCCGGCTTGATGTACTGCATGGTGTCGTAGATCGCCATGCCGGCGCTCACCGAGCCGCCGGGCGAGTTGATGTAGAGCGAGATGTCCTTCTCCGGGTTCTCCGCCTCCAGGAAGAGCATCTGGGCGATGATCAGGCTCGCCTGGTCGTCGTCGACGGGGCGGCCGAGGAAGATGATGTTGTCCTTGAGCAGGCGCGAATAGATGTCGTAGGCGCGCTCGCCCCGGTTCGATTGCTCGACCACCATCGGAATCAGCATGCTGGGTCTCTCTCCTTCTTAGCCTGCGGTCAGCTCGGAGGCGGCGGGGGTCTCCTCGTCCGGCTCCCCGAGCAGGGTACGAATCGTCTTCTCGCGCCGAAGCTGCGCGCGCAGCGACGTCAGACGGCCGTCCTCGTCCAGCTTGCGGCGCAACACCGGTGTCGAGACCCCCTGTGACCGAGCCAACATCGCCAGGGTGCGCTCGAATTCCTCTTCCGTGACGCCGATCTTCCGCTCGTCGGCCACGGCGTCGAGCAGGAGGCGCGCGTGCACCCGCTTTTCGGCGGCCGGCGACATCTCCTGGGCGACCTGGCTCCAGTCGATCGGGGCCTTCTCGACGTTCACCCCCCGCCGGGCCAGGTTCTCGGCGTAATCCTGCACCATCCCCTCGACCTCCCGGCGCACCACCCCCTGGGGAAGATCGACGGGATGGCGCTCGCGGAGCTGGTCGAGCAGGGCCTGGTGGCGCGCCTCCCGGCGCTGCTCCTCCTTCTGCTGGCGCAGCCTCCCCACCACCGTCTCGCGCAGCGTCTCGAAGCTCTGGAATTCGGGGTTGACCCTGGCGGCGAAGGCGTCGTCGAGCGGCGGCAGGTCGCGCTCCTGGACCTCGTTGACCTTGAGGCGGAACTTCTGCTCGTGTGCTTGCGGGGCGCCCCCCTCCTCGGCGGGCGGATGCTCGTGCCGGCGCTCGAAGGTGGTCTCCTGGCCGGCGGACATCCCCTGCAGAGCCAGGGTCAGCTCCTCCCAGACCTGGGGATCGCCCACCTCGACCTGGATCGAGTCGGTGCGCTCCTCGGGGTGCTCCGGCGAGCCGAGCGTCGTGACGTCGACCCCCACCTGATCACCGCGCGCGGCCGGACGGTCGACCTTGACCCACTCGGACATCTGCTTGCGGATGTTCTCGATGGTCTCCTCGATCTCCAGCGTCCCGGGCTCGACCTCGGGGTCGGGGAGGTTGAAGCCATCGAGGTCGCGCAGGGCGATCTCGGGGCGGGTCTCGACCGTGGCGGTGAAGGTCAGCGGCTCGCCGGGCTGGATCTCCGAGACCTCGTCCACCTCGGGGGGGAGCAGGGGCTCGATCGAGCTCTCGGCCTGCGCCTGCTTCCAGTAACGCGGGAGCAGCCGCTCCTTGACCTCCTGGTCGATCTCCTTGGCGAAGCGCCGGCGGACCAGCTCGGAGGGGACCTTGCCCTGGCGGAAGCCGGGCAGGCGCACTTTCTGGCCGTAATCGCGCACCACGCGCTGGGTCTCCGCCTCCACCGCGGGCGCGGGCACCTCGACCTTCAACTGTTTGCGGCAGGGCCCGACGTCCTGCAAAGAAAGCACAACGCTCATGCCAGTATCATCCTCATCGTCTGGTGCGAAAGAGGGGACTCGAACCCCCAACCCGATCTCTCGGGACTAGATCCTAAGTCTAGCGCGTATACCAGTTCCGCCACTTTCGCGAGTGAGCCCTCCCGGATCAGGAGGAGAGGGAGGTTTGGGGAGATGGTGAGCCGCCTAGGAATCGAACCTAGAACCCGCAGATTAAGAGTCTGCTGCTCTGCCAGTTGAGCTAGCGGCCCGTTCGGTCTGGATCTTACTGCAAAGAGATGGGCGGTGACAACGTCCCAGGCACAGGCCCGCTCTGCCGACCCCGTCCACCTGTCCAACACTCGGATGTCTCCGCGCATTCCCGAGGGCTCCGGGTCCTCACCGTCTCGCTCCCGCACCCGTCGTCGTCAGCCACCTTGCACGAAGTGGACCACTTCCAGCCGGTCCCCCGCGCCCAGCGGCGTCTCACCAAAACGGGCGCGCGGCACCAGCTCGCCGTTACGCTCGACGGCCACCGCGCGCGGATGCCGCCCAAGGCCGGCCACGAGGTCCGCCACCGTGGAGCCCTCCGGCATCCGGTACGGCTCGCCGTTCAGGACGAGGTCGAGGAAGGCGGTGGTGGTTTCCACAGGGGGAGCTTATAACACGGACGAGCACGGACACTCACGGACAGACACGGACAGGCCGAAGCCGGAGTGGCCGTCCGTGCTGGTCCGTGAGAGTCCGTGCTCGTCCGTGTTCTTCTACAGCAGGTGCTTGAGCTCCGCCCGCCCGATCGGGCTCACGGCGTTGATGATCAGCGCCGAGGTGCCGCGGCCTACCTGTGGGATGTCGAAGCCGAGCGCCAGCACTCCCCGCTCGTCGGTGCGGCCGTTGGCGAGAATGCGGGGCTCGGTGACCGTCGAGATCATCCGCACCGAGACCTGGGTGCTCGGAACCGGCTGGCCGCTCTTGCTGGAGGTGGCGCGCAGGACGAGCGTGGCGCGGGACCCGAGCACCAGATCGCGTTCCTCCTCCAGCAGCAACACGAGCTGCTCCTGATCGGCCTCGCTCGTCAGGTATTCCAGGATCACCTGGTCGAGGGTCCGCTCGGGGGCCGCCGGCCGGGCGGGGCGGGCGGCGATCGGCTCCATCGGCGTCTCGGGGGTGGCCGCGACCGTCGCCGCGGCGGGACGCGCCACCGTCTCGCCGCCGCCGAGCGCCCGGGCCACCGTCTCCGCCACGTCGGTGTGAGCCGCGGGGGGAGGAGCCGGCGATGCCATGGGGCCCGAGGGGTGCCGCACGATCACCGGCTGCATGCCCGTCGGCGGCGTCGCGACCGGCACCGGGCCCGTGGTGCGGCTGGCGTTGAGGGCGGCGAGCTTGCCGTCGAGCTTGCCGTGGCGGATCGCC